>JAISJZ010000135.1 GCA_031261125.1 Planctomycetaceae bacterium
ACAGCAGTTCGCGTCCCCAGTGAACCATCGGTTCACAGTATTCGTAGCCGAGTTCCGCTGCCTTGGCAACGCCCCATTCAAAGGGTTTGTCTTCGCTGCGGACGAATTCCATATTTACGCCGATTAAGATTTTACCCATAGCAGCTTATTCCGTCGTCAAGCGGCGGGGCTAAATGAAATGATTACTTGTATTTTTCCCGTTCCGGTCTATAATACACCGTGCCATTGTCCATTATCAATTATCCGTTGTCAATCATACTATGCCGCTCTGGAAAATCGCTTACCGCAGTATTCAGTTCCGAAAGGTCTCATCCGTCCTGACCGCATTTTCGATGTCGCTCGGCGTTGCCCTGATTGTTACCGTCCTTGTCATTCACGGTGTTTTAAGCGATTCGTTCAATAAGTCCGCCCAAGGATACGATTTAATCATCGCCGGTAAAGGTTCGCCGCTCGATGTTGTGTTAAGTACCGTCTTCTATCTGAAACCGCCGACCGGTGATGTACCGGAATCCTACCTGAAAATGTTCCGCACCGGTCAATACTCACACATCGTAGAAGAAGCGATACCGGTTTCTATCGGGCATCATTTCCGGGGAGCAACGATTGTCGGCACCACGCGGGAATTCTTCACAAAGTTGAAGTTTATGGGCGACCGGTCTTACGAGTTCGCTTCCGGTGAAAATTTTTCGTTGAGCGACCCGTTCACCGCCGTCGTCGGTTCACGGGCAGCGGTAAAAGCCGGTTTGAAAGCCGGCGATACCTTCAAACCGGAAGTAGCGCAGGAAGCCGAATTCGGCGAAGAGCATCATCCATTCAAAGTCATCGGTGTTTTGAAACCGACCGGAACGCCGAACGACAACGCCGTGTTTGTTGACATTGACGGCTTTTACGATATGCACGGCGACGGACACGACCACGCTCACGGACACGACCACAAAGAAACACAGCGGAAATACTCGGCTGTGTTGCTGATGACGAAACAGGACGCGACGAAGCCCGATGGTAAAATTGTTGACCCCTTTGCGCCGGATTTCAATCCCGCTGCTGTTCTTGATGAACGTTCCTACGTCAACATTGACGCAATGAAACTGCCTTCTGTGCTGGAAAAAACAACGGACGTTCAAGCAGTACAGCCGGTCAAAGAAATTGCATCGCTGTTGAGTAACGTCATCGGGAATATCCAAATGGTGCTGTTCTTTTTGGCGGTTCTTGTTGTCTTGGTGGCGGGAATCGGAATGATGACGGCGATTTACAATTCGATGAGCGAACGGAAACAGGAAATTGCAATAATGCGGGCATTGGGCGCACGCCGCTTCACGATGATGTCGATTATTCTGCTGGAAAGTATTCTGTTGTCGCTCGGCGGCGGGCTGTTCGGTTTGTTTCTCGGACACTTTTTAATCGGCGGAATGAGTCCGTGGATTACGGAATATACCGGCATCATTGTCAGGAGTTGGCATTTCCAGTTGACGGAAATTTGGCTGATACCGGGTTTGGTGATTTTAGCGTCGGCAGTCGGCTTTTTACCGGCAGCGGTGGCGTACAAACAGGACGTTGCCTCTTCACTGGCCCCATAAACACAAATTGCAAATCCGCATCCGGCTGCAATCCGTTTAGTTTATTCGTACTTTTTTACCCTTATTTATAAATTTCCTTTCAATAAGCAACTGCGATGAAGGAACCGTTCACGAAGACCGTCCGCAAACCGCCGCAGAGAAAACAGCAGCATCGGCAAAGTATTTCACCTCAAAAAAAAGACGTTCTCGGTATCGCAGGCGAGAAAGCGGCAGCGGACTTTCTAACGGCGAAGGGCTATAAGATTTTGCAGCAGAACTTTCTTTTGCCGGACGGTGAAATTGATATTGCAGCAATGGACGGGCAAACGTTGGTGATTGTTGAAGTGAAGACCCGGAAGAACAATAATTTCGGCAAGCCGTATGAAGCGGTAACTGAGGCAAAACAGCGGCGTATGGTCAAACTTGCAGGACAATTTATGTATCAGTTTCGATTGTCTCGCTCGCCGGTGCGGTTTGATATTGTTTCGCTCACGGGAACATCGCCGGACGATTTTGCGATAGAGCATTTTGAGCGGGCGTTCAATCCGCTTGACTTGCGGTGATGCCCGTTATGCCGGTATTCAACCGTATGAACGAATTGGCGATTCAACAAACCGCGCAGTTGTCTGCAAACTAGGCGGCAACCAAATCCAGCGATGCCCATAAACTGGGGTCTTGGTCGTGCGGAAACGGCGGCGAAACAAGAAAATAACGGTTGCCCAACTCTTGGTCCATCACCGCAAAATGAAAACCAAGATTCGGATGCTCCGACGGTACATAACCGGTCAACACATCGGACGGAATAACCGTATGAATCTGATAACCGCCGTCAAACACTTTGCCGCTCAACCGGATTTGTTCCGTCGCAATCGGATTCGGATGCTGTTTTGCCCGATGAATCGGAAGCCAAAACACCTGCGGCTGCGACTGCGACGGACCGCTGCCGGTCGGCAAAAACACAAGACGATGGCAGAACCGCGTCGCCCGATGTCCGTCCTTCATATCCCGTGTATCAAGACAGATTTGCAGTCCGTCGCTCTCTTCGGGATTGACAATCCGGCACCACGGACGGCGGGTCTTGCCGTTCACCGACAGCGACAAAGCGAGTCCGTCAGGATGCCACGCCAGACGCAAATCAAACGGCGAAACGGCACCGCCGTCTAATTCGTCCGGCGAAGGCAAACGGTACGATTCATCCAAACCGCCGTTCGGCAGCCGAAGCGTTTCAATACGCCGGCACGGAAAACGAAACCGAAAAAGAAATTTCGAGGAAAACATTAAGTAATTTATCCGAAGAAGATTTTAATTTCCCGTTCGGCAGATTCGGGACTGTCCGATGCGTGAACCAAGTTGCGCTGATTGCTCAGCGAATAATCGCCGCGGATGGTACCGGGCGGTGCCTCGATACCGTTCGTCGGACCGACCAGTTGTCGCACTACAGCAACCGCTTCGACTCCGTCCAGCACGGCGGCAACAACCGGTCCGCTGGTAATATACTGTTTCAACGCCGGATAAAACGGTTTGCTGACGTGTTCGGCGTAATGCTGCTGTGCCAATTCCGGCGTGAAGCACAGCATTTTCATTCTCACGATTTGAAGTCCTTTCTCTTCAAACCGTTTCAAAATTGCCCCGACCAAACCGCGTTCGACCGCATCGGGCTTTAAGAGAATCAGTGTTTGCATTTTACCGCGGTTTTTCAACCATTAGTTGTTCGCTCTTCGGGTCATATACATATTTCTGTCCTTCCGGCAACTCCGGCAGAACAATGTTGTTTGCTTTGATAATTTTCTCCTGAAATTCTTCATCTGTTTCCGGTCCTTTGCCGTCGTTCGTTGCTTTGTACAGTTGCAACGCCTGCGGCACTTGAATACGGAACGCCGTCATTTCTTTTGCCCGGAACAGCGTTGCCACAGGTACCGTAATGATGTCCGTTGCGTCTTCGCCGCCTTTCTGTCCGTAATGTCCTTTCCTGCCGGCACCGACATCGGCTTTTACCAATTCCGTTTCGGGTTTCGATTCTTCGGATTTTGCTTCTGCGGCTGGTTCCGTTCCGGGTTGCGGCTGCGGTGCGGACGGTGCGCCGACGGTGCCGCCTTCCATTTCTTGGGCGATGCTGATGCCGGTGATTGCCTCGGTCATCGAAACGCCGCCGCCTTTTTTACCGCTCCCGCCGCCGGCGGGTTCTGCTAACTTGGAAATGTCGCAGCCGGGGATGAACAACACGGCAGCGGACAGTACGAAGGAATAGATTGTTTTCATTGGTAATTTTCCGCCGTAAACGGCGGGGCTAAATGATTTCTAACCCGTCAATCCGTTCAAAATGTTTATAATTCGATGTCGCCAAGGGCAAGCCGTTAAGCATTGCTGTTGCTGCTATCAAAATATCGCCCGTGTCGATAAGACAACTATTCCGTTTCAACTGCTGATAAATCCGCCTCGCCGTTTCAACCGTGTCATCATCAAACGGCAAGACCGTATAGGAATCAAACGTATCCTGCCAGTATTGTCCGTCTGCGTCTTTACTGCCGCACAAAATCTCATATTTTACTACGGCAGATACATACACGTTCCGATATGTCCGCACACAACGCTTCAATTTTGTATCCGTTTTGTCTTTCGCCCGAAAGTGTTCAATAAAAACACTCGAATCAATGCTTACAGCATCTTCCATTGATTCCTATCCTTTCTGACTTCCTCTTGCATCTGAATGGTTTCCGCATCGGCAACGGGACAGCGGTCTAACATATTGAGCATCTCTTCCGTTGACCGTTCCCGTTTGGGTTTATAACGGGATAACCTCTGCCGGGCGGACGGTCTCTCCAAAACGGGTATCGTTTGCGGCTTCGACCATTCCAGCACCATCCGTGTCTGTTCGGCAAACGAAAGTTGCTGAAACAGTGTCATAACTTGTTCGTAGTTCGATTTAATAACAGCGGACATAACACCTCCTGAACCTTCCTTAAATTAAACCGTTTGCGGTGCCGGTTGTCAACTCTACTCCGCACCGTTGACGGTAATTGACGAAAAACCGGCGGCATCCGGGCGGAGAATTTGCTTGGGAATTTTAACGTCTAAAAACCAATCGGCATATTTGGTGCCGAGAAACGCTGCTATGGTGAATTTTCCGCTCGTCAACGTCCGCAGTTCCTAGCGGTTCCTTGGAGAGTCAATGACAACAGCAAGGACAACACGAGAAGAGAAAGCATTTTCGTCGGCAGGTGTGGTTAAACTGAATGGTTATATTTTCCGCTGGTCAATGACACGCTTTGCTTTACCTTCGCTGCGGGGAATCGTTCCCGGCGCAACCAGCGTTACCTTGGCGTGAATCCCCGTGATGCGGGCAACTTCGTGTCCGATTTGCCGCTGATACGTTTCGATGTCGCCGATTTTATCGCTGAAATACTCCGGCAGCAATTCAAGGCGGACTTCGATATTGTCCAAACCGCCGAACTCCCGCGTAACAATCAGTTGATAGTGCGGCGATGTTCCCTGAACACTTAACAATGCGGCCTCGATTTGACCGGGGAACACGTTCACGCCCCTGATAATGAGCATATCATCGGTGCGTGCCTTAATCCGCTTCATCCGCCGAATCGTCCGCCCGCACGGACACGGTTCGGTGTATAATGTTGTGATGTCCCGTGTTCGGTAGCGAATCATCGGCATTGCGAATCGGTCGAGTGTCGTGAAAACCAACTCTCCTTCCTGTCCGTCCGGCAGCGGTTGGAGCGTTTCCGGGTCGATAATTTCCGGGTAAAAATGGTCTTCAAACAAGTGCGTTCCGTTCTGGTGAATACATTCCGCACCGACACCCGGACCGGAAATTTCCGTTAAACCGTAAATATCGAATGCCTTGATACCTGCCCGCTCTTCAATCACCGTCCGCATTTCGTCCGACCACGGTTCGGCACCGAATGCTCCGATACGCACCGGCAACTTCCGCAGGTCAACGTTCATCCGCTCGGCTTGGTCGATGATATGCAGAAAATACGACGGCGTACAGGAAACAACGGTTGCACCAAAGTCGCGCATCAGCATCACCTGGCGTTCGGTATTACCGCCGGAAATCGGAACAACGGTTACGCCGAGGGCTTGTCCGCCGTCGTGCAGCCCCAGACCGCCGGTAAAAAGACCGTAGCCGTAAGCGTTTTGCAGAATATCGGACTGCGTTACGCCGTAGCCGGCAAGGGCGCGGACAACGCCGTGCGTCCAAACTTCCAAGTCCTCCCGTGTATGGGCAACGACAATCGGTTTGCCGGTAGTGCCGGACGAAGCGTGAAGGCGGACGATTTTTTCTTTCGGGACAGCAAACAGCCCGAACGGGTAGGTGTCGCGCAAATCCTGTTTCGCGACGAACGGAAGTTTATGCAGGTCGTCCATTGACTTAACGTCGGACGGTTTCACCTTCGCTTTGTCCCATTGTTCTTTGTACCACGGGGCGTTGTTGTAAGCGTGTTTGAGGATGACTTCCAGTTTTTGCCATTGGATTTCCCGCAGGCGTTCGCGGTTGATGTAATCGGCGTTGGATAACGATTGCAGTTGGTCGGAATTCATTGCGGTTGATAGTTCGGCAGGTTAGTCCCGGCCGGCTTGCGGCGGGCGGTTGTGTAATATACACTGTACAATATAATGCACAAAGCAATCAATTCAAGCCCCCGCCGCTAACGGATAATTTTCCGGCTGTAAAAAAGGCAGCAAATGTTACGAAAATGGTAACGGTTCGTAACGTTTGGGGTGATATATTGCTGACGGTCATTCTTTATAACACTATGCACCGCTTCGTTTTCGTTTTACTATCCGTTCTGTTTTTCTGTCCGGTACTGTGCGGGCAGATTTCGCTGTACGATACCAGCGGTTTTTCCGACGGTAATTTCGTTCAGGCACCGAAAAATTACGTTTCACTCAAAGGACGATTCAAGGGGCGGTACCTCGTTTTAGAAGCGGCAATCGAAAAGGATTGGCATTTGTACTCTGCCACGCAGCCGGACGGCGGTACTATCCGCAGTACATTCCGGTTCGATGCCCCTGAAATAGGACCTGAATTAGAAATTGCCGAAATTCGACCGACAACAGAACCGAAAGTGGAGTCCAATGTTCCCGGCTTTTCCGTTGACATTGAGGAACACGACGATGCCGTAACGTGGGTTTTCACGTTCAAAAACGAATTACCAAAACAAAAAATTACCGGCGGACTCGACGGACAGGTTTGTCAAACCGGCGAAGGCGGTACTTGTATTCCGTTCACAATGCCGTTTGAGGCGGTATATGATGAAAAATTAGATGTTTCTGCACTGCTCAAAGAGGCAGAAAATATCCGGGACAGGTTTGTTGTGAAAACCGGTCAAACCGTTGTTCCGTTTCCTAATCTAGTATGTGATGCCGGAGAGTCAAATGTCCGTATAACGGTCAACTTTCATTCGGCATTGCTTTTTGCGTTTCTCGGCGGTATCATTCTGAACGTTATGCCGTGCGTCCTGCCGGTGATCGGGTTGAAAATTCTTTCGTTCTTTCAACAGGCGGGACGAAGCCGCCTTCGGGCTTTTACGCTGAACGTTTGGTACTCGCTGGGTATCTGGGCGGTCTTTCTTTGTCTTGCGTTTTTAAGTTTGGGGCTGTCGATTTTATTTACGTTCGATGTTTTCAATATCATAATGGCGTGCATCGTTTTTACGATGGCGTTGTCGCTAATGGGCGTTTGGGAATTGTCTGTGCCGTCGTTTCTCGGTCGGGGTAAAGCCGTCCGACTGACGCAGCAGGAAGGATACCTTGGGGCGTTTTTCAAAGGAATGATCACCACGCTGTTGGCAATTCCCTGCGGTGCGCCGCTGTTAAGTCCCGCCGTGAATTGGGCGGATATGCAGATTCGCACCGGACAAACGCCGCTCGTTGTTCTGACGTACTCGCTTATTGCTTTGGGAATGGCATCGCCGTATCTTATCATCGGGGCGTTCCCGGAAATGCTGCGGTTTTTGCCGAAGCCGGGTGAATGGATGGAAACGTTCAAAAAGATGATGGGCTTTTGTCTGCTGCCCGCCGTCGTTTGGATTCTCTACTTCGTCCGAACGGAATGTATCTTACCGACGCTCACGCTGCTGTTTGCCCTGTGGTTCTTATGCTGGGTTTGGGGACACGAGCGGAAAACGGTGTT
>JAISJZ010000143.1 GCA_031261125.1 Planctomycetaceae bacterium
CCTTCGAGACCGAAGAGTTCAAAACCGGCATCGTTGAAACGCCGTTTGGCTTCAATAAGCGTTTCGATATTCGACGGCGGTTCCCGATGCGTCAACTCCGGGGCAAGTTTGACGACCGCGTGGGTTACACCGGCTTGCAGCGCAATCTTCCAACGGCTATCCGGTTCAAAGGGAAGAAACATACAAAGTTTCATTATCGTTCACGGTTATTGCTTTGATTGATTATTGATTATCTTCGACGTAAAAATCTTTTTTGAAACACGTTTTCAGTCCGATGAAAATCGTAACCGACGACAAAAAATACACAATAGCGAGTCCCATCATTCCCTGTTCGAGACCGATATTTTGCTTAACCCAACCAAGAGCAACGGGCGAAAAAGCACCGATAACGAATGCAAACGAAAGCATCAATCCCGTTGCGGTTGAGCGGTATTTCGGTTCAATAACATCGAATAGCGCAACGAAAAGATTTGAATCATAAACGCCGCGAAAAATACCGAAGCCGCAAAGAGCCAAATAGACAACCCAAAGATTATCGCTCCAGCCCATCAGGAAAATGAACGGAGTTGCCAGCAACATTCCGATGCTTTCAATTTCCATACGAATCGTTTTTCGGCTGCGTGCCAAATAGTCGGACAATGCGGCAGCGGCAAGAACTCCCAGATAAGCAAAGGCGTGATGGTAAAACATTGCATCAAAATTTGCTCTCGTCAGCGAAATATCGAATTTTTCGTACAGGAACGTCGGCATCCACGTCAGAAAACCGACGTTCACGAAAACATGACCGCCGAACGCCAACGATAGAAAGTACAGCGTCGGTTTGCCCAATGTTTTTCGGAGTATTTCACGTAGCGGAACTTTTTCAACATCGGCAGCGTTTTTCGTTGCGCTAACGGTTTCGGCGGTTGACGCAGCGTCTTTTCTATCGTTGCGCAAACGGAACAAAACTACGAATGACCAAACGAGACCGAGCGTTCCGAAAAAGTAGAATGAGGAACGCCAGCCGAAATTCGTTCCTATCCACGCTGCAAGAACGCCGCCGCAGACGATTCCGGTATAAACCGATGTTTGATGAATCGCCATAGCGGTCGCCCGTGTTCGATGATGATATTGTCCTATCAACGAATTGGCACTCGGATAATAAAACGCTTCGCCGACTCCCGTTGTTATTGAACGAAAAACAATCAACATAATCAGTCCGGTTGCCCAGCCGGTAATGAGAGTTCCGCAACTGAAAACGAGCAAACTGACGAACACAACGCTTCTCCGTTTGAACAAATCACCGGCGAAACCGGACAGCGGCACAAACAGACCGTAGCAAACGGTAAATATCGTTGCAACAAGTCCGAGTTGGACATCGCTGAATCCCATATCTTCTTTTATCAAAGGCAGCACCGCACTGAAAATCTGCCGGTCGCCCTGATTCAAGAAATATGCCGTCCAAAGAAGAACCAAGAGTTCCCATTTGTACAGTTTCGGTATCGTCGATTGTTTGTCGTTTTGCATTATTATTGATTTGTAACAACGATTTCTTTGCTTTGAATGTTGCCGGTTTTGTCCGTCCACGAGATTTTATATTTTCCCTTGAAACCTCTGAACGGAATCGTAACGGTTTCAGCATCGGCTTTTTGCACGATATTGGTTTTCCATTCGTAATTGATGAGCCGGTCTAACGCATAGTACGCCGGTTTCGGTTCCATCTGTTGCGTGAAAAGTCCCGATGTTGCCGGTTCACCCGGTGCAGCACCGCCATCGGCAACGTTCCACCATGTAATTGACATAACGGAAGGATAACTGAACCAACAACGGTAAAGATTACGGGTAATGACTGCTTGAATCATTGAACCCGTCTCCGTTACATCCGGCGCACTGACCGTTACCTCACTGATTTGTAATGGACGTTCCGTATTATCCAAACATTCCAATACCGCTTCAATCTGTTCGGAAGTCAAAACTTTTGCGCCTTTTGCAATGTTAGTTGATTCTTTCGGATTGAATATGTGCATTTGAACACCGACATTATTGACCCGGATTCCTCTATCAATCAAATCCCGTACAATTTCAACGTATCGGCGGTGACGATTGACCTCCCAATGAATATCGCAATCGTTACAACCTAACTGTGCGGTTTCAGGGAAATAACGCATTGCCCACGAAAAGGTTTTGAAAGTATAATCATCGGGCATCAATCCCCGGTTGGCTTGGTCAATAGATTCGTTAACAACATCCCAACGTTGCAGGCGGTTTTTATAACGGTCAGCCAGTTCGCGCACATGTAATTCAAATATCTTTTCCATTTCCTTTCGATCTTCCGGCATCCATTCGGGATGTCCCCAAATCCGTTTTCCGTAAATGATGGCGTGTCCATTCATATTGATTCCCTTCGACTCACAAAAAGCAACAACGGGGTCAGTTGCCGGACGGCGATAGACGGAAGGACTGCCTGCCGCATACCGTGGTTTGCCTTGTTCCGGTTCCAACGTTTTCCAATAAAACGGTACCGTTGCGGCATTGAACAAATTACCGAAAGTATCTTCATATTGCTTGTTTTGTTCCGAGGTCTTGAAATTACCGAACAGAAAAATATTACCGCCAAAGAGAAATTCGTGAGAAATCTGTTCGATTTTAATTTCGCTGCCCGGTTTGACGTTCGATAATTCGACTTTCGCATCGGCTTTGCGATATTTTTCGATACGGCCATCGAGTTTTTTCTGAACCTCATCGTTCCAGAGCGTCCAGTATTCTTTGCTCATAACATCACGGTTAGGCAGTGCCGGCGGTTCTTTCGCCGTTGATGTTGACGCTGCAATTACTGCAACAAATAATCCGAAAATCAAAACATACTTTCTCATAGTGTACCTCGTTTAGGGGAATGGGGATAAAAATTAAAAATGTTAAATGTTATTCAATGTTCCATCCGCGGACATTGACGTTTTGCGGTTTCGCTTCTTTGCCGGCACGGGCGTGGATTGTTGCGGTAATCGTTTTCGTTTCGCCGGGTTCCAGCCAAAAATAATTATCGCTGCAATCGACAACCACGTCGGCAGACGCAATATCAAGAATCACGAGCGGACACGGAAATTTCCCGGTGTTCGTCAGCGTCAATTTTTGCTCGAAATCCCGCGGATTGTTCGGTTTCGGTTCCGTGCGTTCAACTTTCAATGTCGTTTTCGGTGATTTCTGTACGGTATCTTTGAGCCAAGGTCCTTGAGTCAGCGTTGGAAATGCAACGGGACCGGCAACGTACTTTTTGAACTGTTCAGCGTCTTCCATCGCGGCAATCGTTCGCGGTCGGTACGCTGAACGGGAAACGGTTTTACCATCGGCTCCGTATAATTCCGTGACGGCATAAAAATAGCGGCTCTTATAATCACTCGGAATTGCAAACGCTTCAAAATCGGCTTGGTTTACGGAAATACCGTCGGCAACTTCAAACGGCTGCTTTTTATCGTACAAAATTTTATACGAATCATCGAATATCCGCACAGAAACGCTGCCCTTAAAACCTTTCTGTCCCGATGCGTTTAGCGATTTGACACGAACCGTGAAATTTTCACCGCTTTTCCAGAGCAAAC
>JAISJZ010000220.1 GCA_031261125.1 Planctomycetaceae bacterium
CTTCAATGCCGCAATTTCGTTGTCGGGTAATCGGTAGTCGTCCATCACTGCCTCCATTGACATAGTATAACCCTTTCGATAAAATTAGGAAATACCAGTTTCTAAGTAGCTAAGGTATACTTGTATTTTTCGTATGTTGTGATAAAATTCCCCAAAACGCCCCTGACGGATAAACAAAGAAAGTGGTTTTATCACGAATGACAATACGCACCCGATTCGCTCCCAGTCCTACCGGCTATTTGCATATCGGCGGTGTCCGTACCGCTCTGTTTAATTACCTGTTTGCCAAAAAACACGGAGGACAGTTCATTCTCCGCATTGACGATACCGACCAACAGCGGAACGTATCCGAAGCGTTGCAGCCGATTCTCGACGGTCTCCGCTGGCTCGGTATCGAATGGGATGAGGGTCCCAACAAAACGGAAAATCCGCAGCCGAACGGCTATTACCAATCGCAGCGCAACGACAAATATCAAGCCGCCGTTGACGAACTTCTCAAAAGCGGTTTTGCTTACCGGGACTTTGCCAAGCCGGAAGAAATTCAAACCGAGCGCGACGCTGCCGTTGCCGAAAAAAAAACGTTCACTTACAGCAGAACTTGGGCTGCCGAAACCGAAGCCGACGTAAAGAAATTTGAAGCGGACGGACGGCAAGGTATTATCCGGCTCAAAATGCCCCGCGAAGGAAAATTGGTGATTCACGATTTAGTCCGCGGCGATGTCGAATTCGATTGGTCAAACGAACAAGACCACGTTATCCAACGGACAGACGGTTCGTTCCTCTACCACCTTGCCAACGTTGTCGATGACGAGGATTTTCAAATTTCGCACGTTATCCGTGCCGAAGAGCATTTGCCGAACACGCCCCGGCAAATCTTTATGATTCAATCGCTCGGTTACCATTTACCGGAATACGCCCATCTGCCGTTCGTTGCCGAACCGGGAAGTAAAACGAAGTTGAGCAAACGGAAACTCGATAAGTATCTGAAAAACAAGGACTTTGCGAAACTCGTGAATCACGCGAACGCTATTGCCGAACGCATCGGCTTGGAAATTAACGCTGCCGACTTTAATCCGGTGATTGTCGATTTTTATCGGACGGTCGGCTATTTGCCGGAGGCGATTGTCAATGCAATGGCATTAGTCGGCTGGGCGTTGGACGATAAAACGGAACTGTTTACGATGCGGGAATTGATTGATGCCTTTTCGTTGGAAGGTGTGACGAAAGGAGCGGCATCGTTTGACCCGGCTAAACTTTTTGCGTTTGAAGAGAAACACTTCTTAACAAAAACGGTCGGGGAAAAAGTTAAACTCTGCGTACCGTTCCTTACCGAAGGTTTATCGCATTTTCTCACCAAGGACGGCGACCGTTCTTCGGAGTGGTGTCAAGACACCGAAATCTATTTCTCCCAAGATGAGATGTTACGTAAACTCATTGGATATGCCGGCGAACGGATTAAAGTTGCGGGCGACATTCTCGACTTCATCGACTTTTTCATTCCCGATGAAATGTTGCCGTACAATGAAACGGACTACGAAAAGCGGATTAAGTCCGTACCGGAAGCGTTGCCGCTGTTAAAAGAATTCCGGCAACTTACGCTGCTCGGCTTTGATGCAGGTGATTGGACGCATCAAGCGTTGGAAAAACTTGCAATGGATTTTATTGCCGAAAAAGGTATTAAGCCCAACGCGCTGATATTTCCGCTGCGTGTTGCAACAACCGGCAAGAGCATCGGTATTGGAATGTTCGAGGCATTGGAATTGCTCGGTAAAGAGCGGACGCTCAGACGGATTGAACGGACTTTACAGCGATAAAACGTATTCAACCAAGTCGTCAATTTCCGGTTCCGTTAGTTCCTTGCTGTAATGTTTTCCTTCGGTGAACACCTGCCGAAGCGCGGTATAGCGTCCGTCGTGCAAATACGGTGCGGTGCGCCAGACCTCAATAAGCGTCGGCGTGTCAAACTTATCATCGGTATCGACCGCCGAACGTGTTCCGGCATCGTGCATCTGCATATCTGTGAACAGAGGTTCAGGATGACAGTTGGAACAACCGGTTTTACCGCTGTTGAAGAGCCGCCGTCCCCGCTGTGCCGATTTGCTTAATTCACCGTTCGGCATCTTGTGCGGACTGACAACTTCTGTCAAATTTTTCAGATACTCATCAACGGCTTGTGCTTCGTCTTCCGCGGCGGGAATCATCAGAATCGTTTCAAAACCTTTGCGGACGGCAGTTTCGGCTTCGCGGCGGACACCGTGCGCCATACTCGGCGGCGTTTGATGCGATAAAAGCAAACTCTTTGTGTTTTTTGGATTGTCCTGACCGTCGTTGAGTAAATCCCAATTCAAACAATCGCTGCGTCCGTCGGGATGACACGAACTGCAACTTTGCCAATGTTCTTTGCAAACAACAGCATCGTGAAACAGCATTTCGCCGTATCGGACGTTATCCCAAACGGGTTCCGGTCCCAAACGGATAAGTTCCCGTTGAAATTGAATACCGGCGGAAAGCACAAATGGAGGAAGTGCGGAGTACAGGCGGTTTTTTTTTATGATATTATCCCGGTACGGCGTTGTTGTATCGGGACGCAGTTTTTTGTTTCGCGGTATTTCTAATATGTCCTTCGGCACCAAACCCGGTACGAAACCGCCCGGCTTGGAAATGTTCGGCGTAATTTTCATAAGAGCATCTTCAAAATAAGAAGAAGCAAACACTTGCCCGTTCACCATTGCCGCGGAACGGACACCTTTCAGTCCGACGGGAACCCGCATCATCATCGGAAAATCAACCGGTTCGGTTTTGCGCGGAGCGTAACCGGCGTAATCGTCCAGCATTGCCGAAAACCGGGGCAAGTGAATCAGCAGAACATCGCAACTGCCGGAAGCGGCAACAATCACGAATTGTTCATCGTCAGAAATTGACACTCCCCAAGGATTTGCCGAACCGATGGAATAATCATCTAAACTCTGTGTATGTATGTACTTACGCTGTTTCACATCAAGCACGAAAAGAACATTTTCATTCATCCAGCCGCCGTTGACATCGTTCGGCATCCGTTGAAAATGTCCGATAATACCGGTGATGAAAACATATTTTCCGTCGGGGCTTAACACGATGTCCCGAACGTTCATTGCTCCGTTAATCAGGCGGACAACATCGGTCTTGCCGGTTTGTGTGTCGATGAACCGGACGGCGGCGGAAGCATCGAATGTTGCCGGCGATTGTTCCGGCAAATGATTGGCAGCGATGAGCGTTCGCCCGTCCGGCGTGAGTGCCAGTGCAATCGGTTCCCGCCCCGCTTTGAACGTTCGGACGACTGCCTCGTCTTTTACGACCCAAACCGCATCGTTGAATCTATCCGCAGTGTAAAACGTTGCTGCACCTGCCTCATAGCGGACCGCAACATCG
>JAISJZ010000259.1 GCA_031261125.1 Planctomycetaceae bacterium
TGATGTGGCTTGCCCCCGTTTTGTTTTTACATCATTGGCTGGCAACGTTGCTTTATTCGGCAGTGTTCTTCCTGTATTACGAGCGGATAATTTTTACCGAAGAAGAATTTCTTGCCAAAAAATTCGGCGATGCGTATCAGAACTGGTCGGCAAAAACACCGTTGTTGTTTCCGCTGCGCTGGCGGTGGGTAAAACCGGAATTGCCGTTTTCGTGGAAAACGGTACTGCGGCGGGAATATCACGGTTTGCTGGAGTTGATTGTTTCGATGACAGCAGTGGAGTTTATAACCGATTTTATTGTGCAGCAGCGGGTTGTATTTGACCTGTTTTGGATTGTCCTTTGTACGGCAGGCGTTGTATTTTATTTGACTATCCGTGCGGCTGCGAAATGGACAACGCTGTTAATAGTAGAAGGACGGTCATAATCAACAGCCGACAGCCGGCACAGCGAAATCCTCCCCTTGCCTTTTTCGGACTGCCGGTTATAATACCGCCACTGGGTTGCACTATCGGTATATCGTTAACGAACAGAACAATGGCAAGCAAGAAAAGCAAAAAGAAAGCGGAAACCGTGTTTTTGGTCTGCGAAGAGACCGGCGAATATAACTACGCCGTCCGCAAGAAACCCGGCGGAGAAAAACTCAAATTGAGCAAATACTGTCCGAAACTCCGCAAACACACGATTCATAACGAAAAGAAGAAATAAGTGTCAAAACGCTGGATTATCCGGGAAAACGACCCTGAACGGACGCGGTTCCTAGCCCGTTCCGCAGAGTTGCCGGAACTTGTTGCGTCCCTGCTCACCGCACGGGGAATCTATACGCCGGATATTGCCCGGCAATTCTTAAAACCAAATTTGAAGGAGCAATTCCGCCGTCCGTCTTCGCTGCCCGGCTGTTCCGCCGTTGCCCAGCATCTTTTTGCCGCAATTCAACAAGGTAAAAAAATCGTTGTTTATGGTGATTACGACGTTGACGGTATTACCGGCTGCGTCATTCTCATCAAAACGCTGCGGGATTTAGGGGCAAAAAACGTTTCGTACTATATTCCGAGCCGGCTGGACGAAGGATACGGGCTGAATGCCGAATCGGTCAGGAAACTGCACAAGAACGGTTGCAGCGTTATCATCACGGTTGACTGCGGCATCAACAGTGTTGAAGAAGCGGAGTTGGCGAAAGAACTCGGCGTTGAAATGCTCATCACCGACCATCACACGCCGGCGGCGGAACTGCCGGATGCCGCTGCCCTTGCTCACGCCCAACTCGTCCGTTATCCGGCGGACGGTAATATTGTTTCTCCGGCAGCATTGAAGGAGACAGAATTGGAACAAGCAAAAAAATACCCGTTTCCAACGATTTGCGGGTCGGCAACGGCATTGAAAGTTGCGTTTGCTCTCGGCGAACTTTGCACCAAAGAAGGGCTGCCCGCCCTTTCACAAAAACGGATTCAGGAGTTAATCGTTTTGGCGGCGATGGGAACCGTCGCCGATGTTATGCCGCTGCTCGACGAAAACCGCGCATTAGTCAAAACCGGTTTGGAAATTCTGCAAAACGGCAATGTTTCAACGGGGTTGACGGAACTTTTACGAACGGCAAATCCGAAGCATAAACCGGTGGACGAAGGGCTGCTCGGCTTTCAGGTACAGCCGCGGCTGAACGCTGCCGGTCGGCTTGGACAAGCGGGACTTGCCGTTGAACTGCTGTTGAGCGAAGACCCGAAACGGTGCAGCGAACTGGCGGCGGAAATTGACCGACAGAATCAAACCCGCCGGGAATTAGAAAACAAAATCTTTTACGAAGCGAAGAGTCAAATCATACCGGAACAGGATGCGGCATTCATCTTGTCTGGCGATTGGCACAAAGGCGTTATCGGTATCGTTGCCGGTCGGCTGACGGAACAGTTTCACCGTCCTGCTATTCTCATTTCGCTGAACAAAATGGGCGGCGAAGCGGGTAAAGGAGTCGGGTCGGGACGCAGTATTCCGGGATTTAACATCCACGATGCGTTGAAGTCCTGCGGGGATTTACTGGTGCGTTTCGGCGGGCATAGTGCGGCAGCGGGTTTGACGATTGAAGAAAAGAACATCGGCGAATTCCAGCGGCGGTTCTGCAAACTGGCGGCGGCAGACATTACATCGGAGAAACGCAAAGCGGATATGTTCTTGGAAGGAACGTTTCCGCTGGGAATTTTTACACCGTCGGCAGTCGGACAGATTCATCAACTTGCCCCGTTCGGGGCGGGCAACAACAAACCGGCGTTTGCGGCAAGCGGGGTGCGGGTCGAGAATATCCGCGCCATCGGCAACGGTGAACATCTTTCGGCGGAGTTTGTTCAGGGCGATGTCTGCATCCGCGGTGTGGCGTTTAACCGCAAGGATTGGCTGGACGAATTGAACGTTATTAACGAACCGGTTGACATCGCGTTCACCGCTAAAATCAGCGACTTTAACGGCAAAGTCGAGTTAAATGTTCTTGATTGGCGGATACCGGAAGTGCGTTAGCGGTATGATTTATTCGCTTTCGGCAACGATTGTCATATTGCCGACGGTCTTGCTGCGGGGGATTAAAATAAAGTTCTCCGTGAGCAGCGGTTGGAATTCCTGTCCTGAAATAATTTTCGGATTTTTCAACCGCACCGGCAGCCATTGGATAACCGGACGCGGTTCTTTCCACGGAGCAGATTCGCCGCTGATTTTCTTTTCCGGTTCTTCGCCGCCGGATGTTATTTCCAGCGTGTATCTTGTTTTTTTATTGTTGCGGACTGTTGTTAACTTTTGTTCCCATTGCAGTTTGCCCGGCATCGTTTTTGCAATCCAAGCGGGGTCACCGTAAAACGCAACCGTCTTTCGGTCGTAGAGCAAGCCCGCTAAATCACGGTGTCCGTCCTGCGTTAACCTCCGAACGTCAACTTGTCCTTCCGGCGGTGTCAAACCGGGGTGCTGTTTCAGATACGAAGCCAAGCAGTAATCCAATGCAACTTGATTGGCAAAAAATGCCTCGTTGAACGTGTATCTGGCGGGCTGGTCAAGAAAATACTCGCCGACACCCCAGCCGCCATAGCCGAACCAAGACGGAACCGTATAGCCGAACATTTGTATTACACCTGCTGAGTTCATAAATGACGTTGCCATACAATCCGCTTTATCAACGTGTCCGATGAGACAGTTACCGACTGCCATAAAGACCTTCGGATTCGGCGAATGAATCGGCAAA
>JAISJZ010000272.1 GCA_031261125.1 Planctomycetaceae bacterium
GCCGGTATCCGCATCTTGTAGAAGGAACGCCAGATGAAGTATAAACCGACTGCCAAGAAGACCAGCGATACAACCCACGTTGCACCGGCAAATTGACCAGTATGCGTTGACGTTGTGCCGTCAGCGGCGGTAACCGTAACGTACTTCATTGCTATCGCAATTTCAGTCGCTAACAAACCGAACAAGGTCGAGAACTTGATAATCGGGTTGAGCGAAACCGACGAGGTGTCTTTGAACGGGTCGCCGACCGTGTCGCCGATAACCGCCGCAGCGTGCAAGTCCGTTCCCTTTTCCTTCAAATCGACTTCAACGACTTTCTTGGCATTATCCCAAGCACCGCCGGCATTCGCCATATAAATCGCTTGGAACAAACCGAAAATCGCAATCGACACCAAATAAGCAACGAAGAAGTTCGGGTCAACGAAAGCAAACGCGATGGTCAGCGAGAACAAGGCAACGAAAATGTTCCACATACCCTTTTGAGCGTACTTCGTACAAATCGCAACAACGGTTTTGGCATCTTCAACGTCTGCTTCCGTCTTGTTCATATCGAAGTTCTTCTTAATGAATTCGACGGCTTCATACGCGCCGGTTGTAACCGCTTGCGTTGCCGCACCGGAGAACCAGAATATCACAGCACCGCCGCAAATCAAACCGAGAATGACCGGAGCATTGGTCAAGTCCAGTTGCAGGATATTGAGTTTTTCGAGCATCAGGATAATCGCAAATATCATCGTCGTTGCTCCCGCGACTGCCGTACCGATAAGCACCGGCTTTGCCGTTGCTTTGAACGTGTTACCCGCACCGTCATTGGCTTCGAGGCACCATTTGCTATGCTCAAAATCGACATCAAAACCATAATCTTTCTTCAAATCGGCTTTGATATTCGGCTGTGCCTCGATTTGCGATAACTCGAAAATCGACTGGGCGTTATCCGTTACCGGACCATAAGAGTCAACGGCAATCGTTACCGGTCCCATTCCGAGGAAGCCGAAAGCGACCAAACCGAAAGCGAAAATCGGAGCGTGCGCACCGAGAAATTCAAAGCCGGACAATAACGTAATCGCGTAGGCAACTGCCATCAAAGCGGCAATCAAACCGCCTGTCCAGAAAGCACTGAAATTGCCCGCTGTAATACCGGACAAAATGTTCAGCGAAGCACCGCCTTCACGGGAAGCGGTTACAACTTCCTGAACGTGCTTCGATTTCGACGAGGTAAAAATCTTTGTGAATTCGGGAATCAATACCGCCGCCAACGTACCGCAGGTGATAATTGTTGCCAATTTCCACCAAGCCCCGTTCGGGAGTTGTCCTAGCATCAAGGCACTGAAAATGTAGGAAACGGCGATACAAAGAATGGCTGCCCACCAAATTAGCGAAGTCAGCGGCTCTTCAAAGTTGAACTGTTTCAGGTTAGCGTATTTCTTTTCGGCAATACTTTGATTGATGAAATAAGCGGCACCGGAAAGGCAACCCATCAAAATCCGCATAAAGAAAATCCATGTGATAAGCATTGCTTGCAAAGCCGTATGAGAAAGATTTTCAATACCGAGTTTCGCCGTGGTTTCGGGCGTAATTGCCAAAACGATAAACGAAATCAACGCAACGCCAGTAACGCCGTAGGTTTCAAAACCATCGGCGGTTGGACCAACGCTGTCGCCTGCATTGTCGCCAGTGCAGTCGGCAATCACGCCGGGGTTTCGCGGGTCATCTTCACCGACTTTGAAAACGATTTTCATCAAGTCGGAACCAATGTCGGCAATTTTCGTGAAAATACCGCCGGCAATACGTAAAGCACTTGCAGCGAGCGATTCACCAATCGCAAAGCCGAGGAAGCAGATACCGACTGTTTCGCGGGGAACGACCAGCAGGATGACGACCATCACGATAAGTTCGAGTGAAATGAGGAACAGACCGACGGACATACCGGCTTGCAGCGGAATGTTGACCACGCTCCACGCTTTGCCTTCCAAAGAAGCAAACGCTGTTCGGCTATTGGCATAAGTGTTCAGCCGGATGCCGTAAGCGGCAACGCCGGTTGAACCAGCCATACCAATCACGGCAAAGACAAGAACTTGCCAAAGGAGCGTGAGAGGATTGACGGCGTGTTCTTCGGCACTTTGTGTTCCGAACCACTGCGGAGCGAACACATAAACGACGTAAGCGGCGGCAATGAAGAGGAACAGCAGGAAAAGAAACTGAATTTGTTTCTTTAAGTACGTGCTGCACGTCTGGTAAATGATTTCGGCGACATCCGCCATCCGTTTGTGAACGGGCAACGCTTTGATTTTGCTGAAGAAATACAAACTGATGCCGAGAATAACAAAGGTGAACACGAGACCGAGCCACAAAAGGGCGGCACCGTTGATTCCGAGCAGGTACGGGAACGCACCTTCGGACATCGAAGGGATTTTAAGGTCGGCTTCACTAGCAAGCGAATATGCTGCTGTGAGCAGGAACAGACCGCAGGCGGTCAGCATCCGAACAAAGTTTTTCATTGAAACTCCTGTTTAGTAATAACTAACGGTTTGGACCGTCAGTATCGGGTTAATGTTGTTAATTTTACAATTTTATCGGGGATTGAAACCGTCAGTTTGACAGTGCATCGGCACCGCTGATGATTTCTGTGATTTCGTTGGTAATCTGGGACTGCCGCGCCCGGTTGTAAGAAGTTGTAAGCATCTTTATCATACCGTCCGCATTTTCCGTTGCCGCCTTCATCGCAACCATTCGGGCAATTTGTTCGCCGACAGCCGAATCGAGAAAACATTTGAAAAGTTTTGCCCGAAACGCTTTCGGAATCAATTCCTGCAAAATGTCTTCCGCCGAAGGAATATAATCGAACTGTGTATTGATATTGCCGGTTTTCAAAGCCGCAACACCTTTATCTTTACCTTCCGCCGTCATAGAGTCGGCTCTTTTCATCAAAGCGGCTTTTTTCAAGTCGGCATCCGCCTCGTCTTTTACGGCATTGACATCGCCTTCTGATGTTAACTCGGTAACCGGAAGAATCGTTTCGATAACCGCATATTGTCTGCTTATGGAATCAAATTTAGTATAGCAAACATCAAGCCGGTCAATTTTATCTGCAAGGAAGTCCTCAAGATAATGGTCTGCAAGTTCTTCCACTTGGTCCAGCCGCGGTTTGTCCTGTAGATGAACATATTCATTTGCGGGCGTTTGTTTTTTGAACTTAAATGCAGCAATACCGCGTTTGCCGGATACTTCAAGAAATACTCCGTGATAGTCCTTCTGCAAGTGCTGCAAACGCTGCGCTGCAAGACGCATAACGCCGGAATTGAAACCGCCGCACATTCCGCGGTTAGCACTCAAAACAAGAAGTACAACGTCTTTCTGCTCAATCGGCTGTTTCCGTTCAATAAGAAGCGGATGCGACTGCTTTTCGCCGGACAGTGCCAAATCGTGGACAAGTCCTACGAGTTTTTTGGTATAAGCATCAGCAGCAACTGCGAGTTCCATTGCTTTCTTAAACTGCGCCGTGGCAACAAGTTCCATAGTCCGCGTTATTTTGCGGATATTTCTTACTGATTTACGCCGTTTGTCTAATGCTCTCGCTTTTGCCATTGCAATTTAATCTTACTCTACTTATTGTAATATACTGACGTACCTGAAACTTTTATACAAACTGTTTGTTAAAAGCGGATAAGACCTCGTCTATTTCCTTCATAAGGTCGGCATCGAGTTTCCGTTTTTCGTTCAGTTTATCCCAAAGTGCCTGATATTTTCCGTGAACGGTTTCGAGAAACTGTCCTTCCCAGCGTAAAACATCGGTTGCCTTGATTCTGTCAAGAAAACCGTGAGTTCCGGCATAAATGACGAATACTTGGTCGATAACGTTCATCGGCTTGCACAAACCCTGTTTAATGAGTTCGTTAATTCTATAGCCGCGGTCAAGCCGCGCCTGCGTTGCCGCATCGAGGTCAGTTCCGAGTTGAGCAAACGCTTCCAGTTCACGAAACGCTGCCATATCAAGACGCATACCGCCCGCAACTTGTTTCATTGCCGGTATTTGTGCCGAACCGCCCACGCGGCTTACCGAAATACCGACATTCATTGCCGGACGCTGCCCGCGGAAGAACAAGTCGGGCTGCAAATAAATCTGACCGTCAGTAATTGAAATTACGTTAGTCGGAATATATGCGGATACTTCGCCTTCCAGTGTTTCGACTATCGGCAATGCGGTCAAACTCCCGCCACCGAGTTCATTCGATAACTTTGCGCTTCTTTCAAGCAAACGGCTATGGCAATAGAAAATATCACCGGGGAACGCTTCACGTCCGGGCGGACGGCGCATCAATAACGAAATTTGACGATATGCCGTTGCCTGTTTCGATAAGTCATCATACACTACAAGAGTATGCTGTCCCCTGTACATAAAGTATTCCGCCATTGCACAACCCGCGTAAGGGGCAATGTATTGCAGCGGAGCAGGAGAAGACGCACCGGAAACGATAACCGTAGTGTAATCCATTGCGCCGTGAGCGCGGAGTGTTTCGATAATACCGGCAACAGTGGAATCTTTTTGCCCGACTGCGACATAAAAACATTTTACGCCGGTATCTTTTTGATTTATAATAGCGTCAATACAAACGGCGGTCTTGCCTGTTTTGCGGTCGCCAATGATAAGTTCCCGTTGCCCGCGACCGATTGGGGTCATTGCGTCAACTGCTTTAATACCGGTTTGCAATGATTCCCTCACCGGCTGCCTGTCGGCAATACCCGGTGCCGGACTTTCAACTTCACGGAATTCATTGGTAACGATGGGACCTCTTCCGTCAAGCGGATTGCCAAGCGGGTCGAGAACACGACCGAGAACCGCATCACCGACCGGAACGGACAGCAACTTACCGGTTGTCTTTGCTTCATCACCTTCCTGCAACTTGAGGTAATCGCCGAGAATAATTGCGCCAACTGAATTTTCGTTGAGGTTGAACGCCATTCCCATAACCCCGTTGGGAAATTCAATCATTTCACCAGCCATTACACCGGTAAGACCGTAAATCTGCGCAATACCATCGCCGACTTCGAGAACGCGCCCGACTTCACGGACATCAATCTTCTGTTCGTATTGCTCAATTTCCTTCTGTATTACAGAAGATATTTCGTCTGCATTGAATTTCATACGCGCTCCTGTCAATCATCTGTTGACGTACGTTTTTAAGTTGAGTAAGTATAGAGGCATCGAAGACCGTATCACCGACACGGACAACGAGACCGCTTAATAAATCAGGGTTCACGGTACTGCTGATAATCGGTTCGCCGCCGATAACAGCCCGCAGTTTTTCGGTTAAACTCTGTAAAAGTTCATTATCCAATTCCGCTGCCGTAGTAATAACAACAGGGATTTTATTTTGTCTTTCGTTCAAGGTTATCTGAACTTGACGGAAAACCAGCCGCAGCAATACCAAGCGGTTGCGGCGGGCAAGCGTCTGCAAAAAACTCCAGAACAGCGGCGATGCCTTTGAAGAAATTGTCTTTTCGAGGAGAGTCAACTTCTCGTCAGGGGACACCATTTCTGAAAAAAGTACTTCCGCAAACTTCGGTTGAATTTTAAGCAGTTCAACAAATGATTCGTATTCTTCGACAGCGTCCGCCGCCGAAATACCCTTTTCGTCCGCAGCACCGATAAACGCCTCCGCATAAATTTCCGCGAGTTTCTCAACGCTTACATCTGCGCTGTATTCAGCAGCAAATCTTGAATCCTGTGCTGTATCAACCATTTGTAATGTTCAACCGTTTAGTAGTTTCTGCCGTTAAAGTTCAATTTACCGTTTTGAAGTCGTTCAGGGCTGCCTGAATCATATCGCGGTGAGTTTCCGGTTTTACCTCCGCACGAATCATTTTTCCTGCAAGCGAGGTTGCCAGTGTTGCGCTGCGTTCCGCAATACTTAATAATGCGGAAGTTGCGGCACTGTCAATTTCCTTCATTGCTCTGTCCCGCTCTTGACCTGCGGCTTCGCGGGCTTTTGCTATGATTCCGTCAGAAACACGCTGGGCATCTTTCTTTGCCGTTTCGATAATCTGACGTACTTCTTCTTTGGATTCTTCCAGTTTCTGGTGATACTGGGCAAGTACCGACTTTGCGTCTTCGTTTGCTTTCGCTGCCGCTTCAATTTGTCCGGCAATGGACTGTTCGCGGTCATCCAATGCTTTCGCTATCGGTTTGAACGCAAATTTTCCGAGTATTGCAAAGACGGCAACGAAAATCACAAGCGTCCAAAACGCTGTGTTGGAAGCCCACTCAAGCGGATTGAGCGATGCTTCGCCGCCGTGTTCGTTGGCAAACAGCGGAACGGAGACCGTCAAAAAAACGATAAACGTGTAAATTGTTTGTTTCATTTTTTGTCTCATCAGCGTAAAAAACGCTAAATGATGTTGAAAAACGGATTAAAGGAACAACGCCAAAATACAGATAACGAGACCGAAGAGCGCAATACCTTCGACCAATGCAGCGGCGATGAACATAATCGTT
>JAISJZ010000310.1 GCA_031261125.1 Planctomycetaceae bacterium
CCATCACGACGTTGCCGATTGTTGAACAGAACAGTTTTGATGCCGAAGGTAAAGATGCGGGGTCTATTCGGGTCTTTTGGACGCTGTTCGGCGACGATGTAATCAATCCGGCAGTAAAACCGGAGGATTACATATTGAAATATAAGAAGTCGTCATCATCGGCGGACTGGGGCAGCGGCTCTGCCGACATAATTGTATGGTCGCCGGCACCAACCCCCGAAGACACGGAAGTATTGGTAACGGGGTTGGAAAAAGACACGGAATACCAATTCCAGTTGACCGCAATCGGTACGAATGTCGGAGCCAGCGAGGTTTATGAAGCGACATCCAAGACGCTGTTGAACCCGCCGACGGGTTTTGCTTTTGACCTGGCGAAAACGACACCGACGGCAGTGGACCTGAAATGGGATGCCGTAACGTCCGCAGATTATTCCCTGGAATTGCAATACCGCGTTGAGAATGCGGAAACGTGGACACCCGTAGCGTTGAAAGCCGGAGATGTGTCGGTAACAGTATCCGGTTTGAGTTTGCAAACCTACGCGTATGAATTCCGTCTCCGGTATGTTCGGAAAGCGGACAGTTTTACCTCCGACTGGGTGTTGCTGGCAACGCAGAAAATTGAAAAGCAGACGCACGATTTGGCACTTGTGACCAATCAGAATCTCGGCGGTTATGACTCGTGGACTTATGTTCCTGAGGAATGGAAGTACCGCTTGACATCAATTTATGCTCCTAACGCCCGGCTTACCGGTGCGGTTAACTTGTCGGACTGTACCTATCTGAAAGAGGTTACCGTTAACAACAATCAGTTGACGGCGGTTAATGTTTCCGGCTGTACGTCGCTGGAAACGTTGAAAGTACAGGCAAATAAGATTGCTGCGCTGACCGTTGCCAACACGCCGAAGTTAACGACCTTGTTGTGCTACGGCAACAACCTGACATTCCTGACGCTTCCGCCGAAGGGGTCGATGACAACTTACACTTTTGTTTCCGGTACCAACGGACAGGCAGATGTTGCCATCGGTACGGACGGTGTTGTTCCGCAGCAGAATTACTCTGGACTGAAAAATTTCTTGAGTGCCGGCGGCGGTACAACAACTTACACTTGGTACAAATCAGACGGTGCCGCGCTGGGAAGTTTGGTTACAAACACCGGCGGCGTGTTCACGTTTGACTCTTCGCTGGTCGGGCAATCGGTGTATTGTAAGATGACGAATACGGCGTTTTCCGGTTTGACGTTGACAACGGCAACGGTGAAAGTTGATGCCTCGCTTGTTCCGCCCGCAACGCCGGCTGTTTCGGCGACGAAGCCGACGGCAGACAGCGTGAAATTGACGTGGAACGCCGTCGCCAAGGCAACGTATTACTATGTTTATCGTTCTAACGACAACGGGAAATCGTATCAAACGGTTGCCTCGAACGTTACGGCAACAACTTGGACGGACAGCAATGTTGCGGCTGGTTCGTACATTTATGCTGTTCGTGCTTATAACGATGCCGGGAGAAGCGATGCCGGTACGGTGAACGTAGCGGTAACGGGAATACTGCCTGCCGTGCCGAATGTTTCTTACTCGCAGCCGACAGCGGACAGCGTGAAGTTGACGTGGAACGCTGCTGCGGGGGCAACGTCTTACTATGTCTATCGTTCTAACGACGGCGGAAAATCGTATCAAGCGATCGCTTCCAAAATTACGGCAACGACTTGGACGGACACAGGTGTTCCGAACGGTCAGTATCTTTACGCTGTCCGTTCTTACAATGCTAACGGGAGAAGTGGTGCCGCCGAAGTGAACGTGTCGGTCGGAACATTACCAGCAAAGCCGAACGTTTCGGCAACGCAGCCGACGGCGGACAGCGTAGAATTAACGTGGAATCCCGTTGCGGGAGCAGCGTCTTACTACGTCTATCGTTCTAACGACAACGGAAAATCGTATCAAACGATTGCCTCCAAAATTACGGCAACGACTTGGACGGATACAGGTGTTCCGAATGGTCAGTATCTTTATGCTGTCCGTGCTTATAACGCTGCCGGAAGAAGTGATGCCGGTACGGTGAACGTAGTGCTTGGAACGCTGCCTGCTGCGCCGAACGTTTCTTACAATACGCAACCGGCATCAAACAGTGTGAAATTGACGTGGAATCCCGTTCCGGGGGCAACGTATTACTATGTCTATCGTTCTAACGACGATGGAAAATCATATCAAGCGATTGCTTCTAAAATTACGGCAACGACTTGGACGAACACGGGTGTTGCGGCAGGTTCGTACATTTACGCTGTCCGTGCTTATAACGATGCCGGAAGAAGTGATGCCAGTATGGTGAACGTAACGGTTCCCGCGGCTGCGGCGGC
Organism: Planctomycetaceae bacterium; assembly: GCA_031261125.1. GTDB lineage: Bacteria > Planctomycetota > Planctomycetia > Pirellulales > Thermoguttaceae > WRKP01. The sequence continues at coordinate 2,351 of JAISJZ010000310.1, forward strand.
AACACCGCCGTTAAATATGCTCGAATCCGTGTTTGCCGATGATTTCGATGCGCTCGATGATGAAAACTAATAAATGCGGCTTGGTTGTCTTCTGCTTGTTTTTGCTTTTACCGGCGTTTTCGTTTGCGGACGAAACGCCGTTTGAAGTGTTGAACGCCGACGGCGACCGCATCGTTGGTGCCGTTGTGTCCGTTGATGCCGATAAGGTTGTTCTCAAAACGAAAGACGGACAAAAAGAACTGCCGCTCGACCGGTTATCGTTCTTAAAAAATCAGAATGTTCGGCGGGCAGGAGAAAATGCTAAAACCGTTTCCGTGTTGTATCTGCGGGACGGTTCCGTTCTTGTTGCGGAAAAGTTCACGATGAAGAACACAGCGGTTTCGTGTTTTCCGTTGCCTGGTAAAGAAACCGCATTTCCGTTGGCGCAACTTCGGGCGGCGCGGTTGAGTGTCAAAAGTGAGGAAAATATAGCAGCACCGCCGGTTGATTGGGTGAAGTTCACCGCAGCGGAAGGCAAAAGCGACCGGTTAATCGCCGGTCAGCCCGGTTCGCTGGATACCTACACCGGAATTTTGCGGGAAGTCAGCGAAGAGACCGTTTCATTTTCCGTGGACGGCGAAACGTTGCCCGTGCCGCGGCGGAAGGTCTATGGACTTTTGCTGACGGTTCCTAACGGGACGGAAACCGTTGCCGGTACCGTCTCGCTCGGTTTGCTCAAACTTTGGAACGGCAGCGTTGCGGTTTTGCGTTCATTGAAGACGAATGAAAGCGGCGGCGTGGAGTGGACGACACTGTCGGACATCAGCGGGACTTCCCAGCCGGCAGACATTGAATTGTTTGATTTCGGTCGCAAGAATGCTTCGTATCTTTCGGATTTGAAACCAGTTAGAATCGAACAGGATTTTGTTTTTGGTACAGAATCGGCGGATTCTCCGCTCAAAACATTTCTGCAATTCCGGTCAAACAAACTTCCTGCCGGTACGGACGCGGTTAAAAAGGAACCATTGCCGATACCAGCGGCACTGCCGAACGGCAGCAAACAAGAAATCCCTGACCGACCGCTGCCGGATTTGCAAGGATTTCAACTGGACGGTACGGTGTATGAACACGGTTTGACGCTGCCGGCGAAAACAACACTGGAATACGATTTGCCGGAGAATTTCAAAACGCTGCGGTTTGCTGCGGGGATTGACGACCGGCACAAACCGAACGGACAGGTGCTCTTGCGGGTTCAGGCGGACGGACAACTGCTGCTGGAAACAGTGCTTCAAGGAACGCAATCGGTGCTGCGGCAGGAATTGAATATCGAAGGAAAAAAGAAATTGACGTTATCGGCGGAGTATTCCGGCGTTTTTTCCGAACCGGCAATTTTAACACTAGGCGATGTGAAACTGATTAAGTAATGTCTCTTCAACAAATCGACGAAATTTGCGACGAGTTCGAGTCCGCTGTCCGCGAAGGAAAAGCAGCGGCGGTTGAGGACTATCTGTTGAGAATCGAAGATAAAGAGGAACGGAGAAAACTGCTGCGGGAACTGCTGGAAATCGAAACAGAATGGTCCGTTGAAAGCGGAACAAGTCCTGCCGATAAACAGAATGAGTTGAAAAAACGTTTCCCCGATGAAACGGAATTGATTGATTCCATTGTTCTGCGGAATGTCAAACAGCGGCAAATCGGCGATTATGAGATTATCGAAGAGTTGGGACACGGCGGAATGGGCATCGTCTATAAAGCGAAACAAAAACTGCTCAATCAGACCGTTGCCATTAAGGTTCTTTCGCAAACGCTGTTGAACGACCGGCAGGCAGTCGGACGTTTCCGGCGGGAAATGCAACTGATTGGTTCGCTGAACCATCCGAACATTGTCCGCGCTCTCAATGCCGGTGAAACAGCCGGCACGCATTACCTCGTAATGGAATTCATTGACGGATTCACGTTAGCGGCGGGGCTTGCCCCGCCCGGCGGAACAAGTTCAGCCGCGAACACCGCCGCCGTTTGTGAAGCAATTCGTCAGGCAGCCCTTGGTTTGCAGTATGCTAATGAATTCGGACTGATTCACCGCGACATTAAACCGGCAAATTTGATGCTTGACGGCGCGGGAACGGTCAAGATTCTCGATTTGGGTTTGGGCAAATTTATCAGCGAACACCGGGCAAGCGAAGAGAGCGTTTCATTGACGCAAGCGGGAGCAACGCTGGGAACCGTTGACTATATGTCGCCGGAACAATGCGAAAACGCCGAGACCGCCGACATCCGCAGCGATATTTATTCTCTCGGCTGTACACTGTACTATCTGTTGACCGGTGCGGCACCGTACAGCGGTTCTAAATACGATTCAGCCCGCAAAAAACTGATGGCGCATATCGTAGGCGGTATTCCCGATGTCCGCAAGATTAACCCTGATGTGCCGGACGCATTACAAGCAGTACTGGAGAAGATGTTAGCGAAGGAACCGGCAGACCGTTATCAAACGCCGCAGAAAGTTGCCGAAGCATTAGAACCATTCGCGTCGTTTGATAAATTGTTTGCGTTATGCGGAAGTACACTTAACCGGTCGGCTGTTCTGCCGTCGGATAAAACGAAGCGGACAACCGCAACGCTGGTGGACGTTAGCCGGCGGGGGGTTGCCCCCGGTAAGAAACGGCATCTTATCGGAATTATTTTGGCAACAGTTATTCTTGCTGCCGGATTTGCTCCCTATCTTTTATCAAAGAAGTCCGATACGGATAATAACGGCGGCAATTCTCTGCCGGTCAACATTGCCGATGAACAGCCGTTGCGCAGCACACTCCGCACGGATTTAGCGTTGCTTCCCGGCTTGAACGGCTCGTGGTGGTTCATCGAAACACCGCTGTACTTACCGTTCGTCCGCCAAAAACTGATTGAGGAAATTGACCAAACGAAGGACTTGAAAACATTCCTCGGCGGCGAATTGAATTTTTATTACGATTCCAACGTGCCGAACGTTTATACGCAGTTGGACAACATCGTTAAAAAATTCCGTAAGGATTTTTCTCCGAAAGAGTCGGCATTGCTTGATAAACTTGCCGAAACCGGTACCAGTGCCGAACCGGAAACGGTGTATCGGAAAGCGTTGACGTTAGCGGCGGAACTTGTTCCGCCGGGCGGGGCAAGCCCAGCCGCTAACGTTTTGCATACACAAGCCGTATTAGAACATTACCTTGCTCAATTAACAAACGATAAGCAACTTGCCGTTACGGCGAAAAAACATTACGAAGAGGCGTTGACGGCATATCAAAAAGAAACGGCAATAAAATCAGAAGCCGATGTACCGGCATCCCGGTTAATGGAGTTTCTCTGTTTATCCGATGCGGCACGGATTGAATACTTTGCGGGCGGCAATTACAACGGAGCGTTGCAGAAATTTACTGAGGTTTCCTCCCGCCGCCGTACCGGTGAACGTTCCAGTGCGCTGTTCATTGCCGAATTGTACGCCGCTCACGGAACACTTGCCGCCGAATCCGGTAAATACGATGACTCCTTGTTCGTCCGCGGTTTGGAACGCCTGAACCGGTCTAACGCTGCTCAAAAGATGCACCCGCTTGCCGCTCAACTGGCGGAACGCTACGGCTGGTCATTACTCGACCAATGGAAAGTTAACGAAGCAAACAAACAGTTTGAATCGGCGTTGGTCATTCGTGAAGCGAACCGCAAAGAATCCGGCAGTCCGTATTCGGCAATTTCCGTGCTGCACGATTTACACGCCCTTGCATTGTCCCTGCGGTACAAAGGCAATTCTGACCGGGCAGTTGAAGAATTCCGGCGAACACTGACAAATATCGACGGGATAATACAAAAAAAAGCGGTACCGCCGGACAGCGGATTCTACGGCGTTGATTGGTATATTCGGAATATCAAAGAGCGGGCGGCGAACACGCGGGAACGGTT
>JAISJZ010000333.1 GCA_031261125.1 Planctomycetaceae bacterium
ATTCGACCGGAGGTGCTGGCACAGCACTGGTCAATGTTTGAACTTACCGGTCAAAACAAAGTATCTTTTTTGCGGTGCTGTTTGACGCTGTGGAACAAGTCCATTTTGGACAACTCGGCATATCACGATGATGCCGCATTTTTCCGAAATGCAGTTAATCCGAATGTTATTGAGCCGGCGGCAACAGACGGAATACGGGAACCCCGGAATGAGGAACTTCCGTTTCCGTTTCCCTACTTCGTCAGGGGAATCGGAACGGACCTTCCAATGCAGAACCCTGAATCCTCCCCTATTACTATTTCTGTCAAGGACTCCGTTATCCGCGGTGAAGGGGCGGTACTGCAATGTGATGTCCCGCAGGAAATACATTGCGAAGCCGAGAATTCTCTCATTGCGTTAGCGAAACCGTTTGTACAAACGGAAGATTCCAAGCGGACAGAGCCGTTGACTTCGGCAGTACAAATTCGGTTCAACCGGACAACGTTTTACAGCAGAATTGCGTTTGCCCGTCAGATGAAAAGTTCGGCAGAAACGCGGCCGCTCCGCTTGAACGTTGAGGCAAATCAATCCGTTTTTTATCTGAATAATGCCCCGCTGGCGGTATTCTGCTGGACGAATTCGTTGTCCGACATCTATGATGATTTCAAATGGAGCGGACAGAAAAATTATTTTCAGGGTGTTTCGCCGTTGTGGCGTTTCCGTCCGTCGCCGTTGTCGTCCGAAGGCGGTTTGGACTACGAAATGAAGTTATCGGAGTGGCTGAAATTGTTTTATCCGTTGGGAGAAACGGGCAGGAATTTTATTGTCAAGACCGATAAACTTCGCTTTAGTGAGAGTTCCAAACCGGCGAATCAAATTCTTCCGCGGGATATGTTGCCGGAATTTTTATCAGACGCACTGGCAACGGAGGAAGAGAGGAACACGACCGGCATTTCGTTTGAAAATCCCGATTGGATGCCTCGCAGTTGGACGGGCGGTGAATGAATAAAATCGTTGAAAAGAATCCAATAGATGATTCCGTTTTTTCCTGACCTGTTATTACAGAACGCTGTGTTTGCCGATGCTGTTGCCAAGTTGTGCAGCGGGCAATCCCTATCGGCAGACGGAGCGGTCGGGAGTTCTTGCGCCCTCTTTGCGGCATCTGCCGCCGCTGCAATTCAAAAACCGGTTCTTGTTGTCGTTCCGAATGCGGAACAAGTTGAAAAGTTTGCCGAAGATGTTGAATTGTTCGTTAGCGGTATAGAATTCAGCCGACGAGGGCTTGCCCCCGTTAATGTGCTGACGTTTCCAACTCAACGAACCGGCGGCAGTGTTACCGGTTCCGGTGAGGACACTGACGTTTTCATTTTAGCAGATGAAAATTTTGGACGGCGGATTAGCGTATTGAAACACTTAAGAGTAAAGGGCGAAGAGTTAAGAGTGAATTTGGTTGTTTCAACGTTGGACGCAATAAGCCAGTCCGTCCCTTCGCCGCAGTTATTGGACGAGAAGACAAAAACGTTGAAAATCGGTGAAACAGTGAACATCGAAGAACTGCGCCGATTTCTCGTTGAAAACGGTTATCACAATACGCCTGCCGTTGACCTGCCCGGAGAGTTTGCCGTCCGGGGTTCCCTTCTCGATTTGTTCGCCCCCGATTGGCACTTGCCCGTTCGGGTCGAATTCTTTGACGATGAAATCGAGTCCCTCCGCCGGTTTGATATTGCCACGCAGCGGTCATTGGAAACGCTTGATGAAATTGATTTAACACTGGTAAAACCCGCCGACACCGCATTAGATTTGCAGGGCGGCAGTTCCCTGCTCGATTATTTGCTGCCGGATTGTCCGGTGATTCTCGTTGAACCGCAGGAGTTAAAAGTTAAGAATGAAAAGTTAAAAGTGTCAAATGATGAAGTTAATTCTTTATTACTGAAACATCCGACCTTTTCTTTTTCCGCTCTCGCTTACGGTGAAGAGAAAATTCACATTCAACTGCCAGTACAGTCCGCCGAACGGTTCAACGGCAGTATCGAAACCGTCTGCCGGGAATTGAATCTGCTGGATAACGGCGAACAAATTTATCTGTTCTGTCCGACTGCCGGTGAAGCGAAACGTTTAACGGAATTGTTCACCGAAGTTAAACCGTTCAAAGAAAACCGGCTGCATTTGATTGAAGGGCGGTTAACGGCGGGATTTCGTATTAAATTGAAAATTGACAATGGACAATTCACAATTCACAACACCGAAAGAAACAGCCGAAACGAGGTGAACAACGTTGATAATTATCAATCATTTTATCTCCTTTCCGCTGACGAAATTTTTTCCCGCGCCGACATCCGCCGACCGAAACAGCGGCAACTCGGTCAAGTCATTGACTCATTTCTCGATTTGCAGCCCGGCGATTTAGTAGTTCACGTTGCTCACGGCATAGCCCGGTTCCGCGGTATCGAAACACTCACGAAAGGACAGCAGGAAGAGGAGCATCTGCATCTTGAATTTGCTGATTCGCAAGCAATGTATGTACCGGTGTCCAAAATCGGACTGGTGCAAAAATATGTCGCGGGCAACAAGTACAAACCGAAGTTGGCAAAAATCGGCGGACTGCTTTGGGCGAGACAAAAGAAGGGAGTGCAGGAAGCGGTCTTCGACCTTGCCGAGGAAATGATTCAGATGCAGGCGCAGCGGGAAGCAATTCCCGGTACGGCATTTCCGGCGGATTCTGATTGGCAGAAGTTGTTCGATGCGGCATTTCCGTTCAAGGAAACGAACGACCAACTCTTGGCGATTGACGCGGTCAAGCAAGATATGGAAAAGACCCGACCGATGGACAGATTGCTGTGCGGCGATGTCGGATTCGGGAAAACCGAAGTAGCCATTCGGGCGGCGTTCAAAGCGGTTGATGCCGGTTGTCAAGTTGCTGTTTTGGTGCCGACAACGATTTTAGCGGAACAGCACAAGCGGACGTTCACCGAGCGGATGCGGGAGTTTCCCGTAACGGTTGCGGCATTGTCCCGGTTCCAAACAACGGCGGAACAAAAGAAAATTATTGAAGATTTATCCGCCGGAAAAGTTGACATTGTCATCGGCACACACCGGATTGTTTCCGCTGATGTAAAGTTCAAAAATCTCGGCTTGGTTGTGATTGATGAAGAACAGCGGTTCGGTGTTGCCCATAAAGAACGGTTGAAATCACTGCGGACTTCCGTTGACGTATTGACGATGACTGCCACGCCGATTCCGCGGACGCTGCATTTTTCGCTGCTGGGAATTCGGGAAATATCAAACCTTACCACACCGCCGGAAGACCGTTTGCCCGTCGAAACGCACGTCGTCCGCTACAACGAGGATTTGATATACGATGCCGTAATGCGGGAATTGAAACGCAACGGACAAATCTACTTCGTCCATAACCGTGTCAATGATATTCAGCATTTTGCTGAACGGATTCAACGGATTGTTCCGGCCTGCCGGATCGGTATCGGACACGCCCAGATGAGCGATGATGATTTGGAACGGGTAATGAAAGGATTCATTGAACACCAATTCGATATGCTCATCAGTACAACGATAATTGAAAGCGGTTTGGATATTCCGAATGCCAACACGATTTTTATAGACGAGGCGGGACATTACGGTTTGGCGGATTTGCATCAACTCCGCGGACGGGTCGGGCGGTACATTCATCAGGCGTACTGTTATCTGGTTTTGCAGCGGAATCAGGAGTTGACATCAACGGCGGCGAAGCGGTTAAGGGCGTTGGAGGAATATTCGCACTTGGGCAGCGGGTTCCACTTGGCAATGCGGGACTTAGAAATCCGCGGGGCGGGCAACATTCTCGGAACGCAGCAGAGCGGACATATTGCCGTCGTCGGTTATGAAATGTACTGTCAATTTCTCGAAGCGGCGGTACGGATGCTCAAGCAGTTGCCGCCGAAGACAGTAATTGACGTTGAATTGGATTTACCCGGTACGGCACTCATTCCGATAAGTTATATTGCCGACCAGCGAATCAAGGTTGACCTATACCGGCGGCTGACGCGGGTTTCGACTTTGGACGAATGGAAGGACATCAGCGCGGAAATTGAAGACCGATTCGGAACGCCTCCGCCGGAAGTGTATCGGCTGATTCAGCACGGCAAAATTCGGGTTCTGGCGCACCGTTATCGAATTCGTTCAGTGAATTTAGCGGACGGCATCGGCAATGACTCGGGCTATATCGTTTTTCAGTACGTTTCACCGAAATTGATGGAACAGTTGCAAACGAAGTTACGGGAAGAGAGCCGGCAACCGTTAGAAATCCGCACTACGGCGGACCGCAAAGCGTATATTCCGATGCCGAACGGTTTGACACGAAACTCGGACTCGGCACGGATTTTAAGTTTGGTCATTGATATTCTGGACGGATAAGCGAATTCAATTCTGATATAATCCCTACAATCGGCGGAGAAAACGCTGAATTCCGTTCTTTTTACCGGTTTTTATTCGGAAAACGCCGTAAAAAATTCGACAATAGGAAAGAAGATATATTTTTCCTTCCCGCGTACATTTTACTGCTAAACCCATTGGAGGTTGTTCTATGCGTTTAACAAGTTTCGGCATCGTTCTCGTCTTGGCGGCGGGATTTTTCACAGCACGGACGCACGCTCAAATTCCTGAACGGGTTCTCTTTCAGCCGGGAAGTTATGCCTATGGTTCCTACGGCAAGACCGAAGCGGCACCGGCGGCAGCCGTTGCGGAAGATGCCCCGAAAACCGAATGGGAAGAAAAATTCGGCGGCGAAGAAATAACCGATGTTGCCGGTGAGGCATCAACGGCTGAACATAAGCCGGTACCGTATCTGGCGTACCACCGCAGTCCTTGGACGGGACGGACTCACGTCATCCCTTACGAACCCGGCTATGCCAATAGTCCCGATGAATTTCCAAAACAGCAATCGGCGTTAAACCGTTGGCTTGACCAACTGCCTTGCCGGACGCAGGACCGACCGCAAGTGAAGTATGCAGGTTATTACGACCCCGACCCGGTGATTGTTGCCGACAAGCCGAGCCGGTGCCAGTTAATTCTCGGCTATCCTAATGCGGGCTGGACGACCTGCTGCGGCAATCAGTGGGGAACCAGAATGGCGCAATGCCCCGGTATAGAACTGGTTCCGCTGGGACCGTATGCCGAAATCGGCGTAAAAGACCAGCCGTGTGTTGAACCGTTGCCCGGTCCGTTCGGCGGCATTTTTAACGGGGTACGTCCGTTTGATTACGGTTATGGTGCTGCACCGGTGCGGCAAGGATTTACCGGTTTTCTGCCGAACCGGGAAGCGGCAAGTGCGGTACCGTGTCCGTGTGAGGAGAATCCCGGACTTGCGGTCGCCGGTGCGCCGAGAGTTGCTCCGAGACCGGCACCATATCACGGTGTTATTTGCCCGGAGAAAAAGGTTAATTCTGCGGGTTGTGATGTTGAATAACAGGTCTAATCAAAAGATTTGAAGCCGTTAACTCATCCCGGAAAACAAGCCGATGAAACGCCGTCAATTTTTTTTACAAACGGCTGCCGTTGTCAGTGCAGGACAAGTCCTTGCCGTTGACGCTTCCTGCGTTCACGCTGCCGGGGATGAAGCCACTCCTGTTTCCGGCGCAAGAACAAGTTATCCGATTGCCGTTTCAACCTACTCTTTCTGGCACTTTGACAGCGAAAAGCCGGTGCCGGTTGAATACTGCATCGACCAAGCCGCGAAAATGGGGTTTGATGCTGTGGAAATCTTGGAACAGCAGATGGGGGAGTCGGCAAAAAGCAAACGTTATCTCGCCGTGTTAAAACGGCAGGCGTTTGAAAACGGTTTGCCGCTGTGCGGTATGTCAACGCATCAGCATTTCGTCAGTCCTGACAAATTATCCCGGCAGGCAAACGAGGACATCACGAAACGAAGCATCGAACTGGCGGCAACGCTTGGAATTCCGACCATCCGCGTTAATACCGGACGTTGGAGGACAACGAATACTTTTGATGAACTGATGCAGAACAAAGGCATCGAACCGCCGCTTGCCGGTTATACCGATGCTGATGCGTTTCCGTGGGTTATTGAATCGTTACAGAACATCGTTCCGTTTGCCGCTGAACACGGTGTCGTCCTTGGACTGGAAAATCATTGGGGACTTGCCCGAACACCGGAAGGGCTGCTGAAAATTGTTGATGCGGTCAATTCCCCTTGGCTGCGGATTACGGCAGACACAGGTAATTTCCTCGAAAACACATACGGCAGTTTCGAGAAAATTCTGCCAAAGGCGGTCTTCGTACAAGCCAAAACGTATTTCGGAGGCGGTGTTTGGTACTCTCTCGACTTGGATTACCGTAAAATTGCGGCATTGCTCCGCAAACACCATTACAAAGGATTTGTGTCGCTGGAATTCGAGGGAAAAGAATCGCCCGCAACTGCTGTTCCCAAAAGTTTAGCCGTCTTGCGTCAAGCGTTAACGTTGCAGTAAGTACCTGCTAATCGTACATAAATTGTTTGAATAAATACGTTGCATCGTGCGGACCCGCCGCCGCTTCGGGGTGATACTGTACCGAAAAAATCGGCAATGTTTTGTGCCGTATTCCTTCGACAGAACCGTCGTTCAGGTTCTTGTGCGTTACTTCGACATCGTCCGGCAGCGTATCTGCGTCAACACTGAAACTGTGATTTTGCGACGTTATTTCGACCTGTCCCGTCTTCAAATTCAGTACCGGCTGGTTCGCTCCGCGGTGTCCGAACTTCATCTTGTAAGTATTTGCTCCGAACGCCCGTCCTAACAGTTGATTACCCAAACAGATTCCGAAAATCGGAACTTTACCGAACAACTTTTTGATTTCGCTGACCACGCCGGTCAACCTTGCCGGGTCGCCGGGTCCGTTCGACAGAAATACGCCGTCCGGTTTCTGCTCTAAAACATATTTTGCCGTTGTATTCCACGGAACAACGGTAATTTCCGCCCCCATCGAAACAAACCAGCGGAGAATGTTCTGTTTCACGCCGAAGTCATAAACGATGATTTTCTTGTGAACGGGCTGTAATCCGCGGTCTTTGAGCCATTCCGCCCCCCAAGCGCACGGTTCTGTCCAATCGTAGGGTTTCGGCGTTGAGAGTTTGGCAATGAAGTCAATCTCTTCTAATTTCGGCGAATTCTTCGCCTTCCCGATAAGTTCTTTGCTGTCCCAATCACCGGCGGCAATCACGCCGCGGAGAAGTCCGACCGTCCGCAAGTGCTGCGTTAGTGTTCGGGTATCAATTTCAGATAAAGCGGCAATTTCATTCCGTTCGAGAAAACTTCCGAGCGACTCCGTTGCCCGCCAGTTGGATGCCCGTTCGGAGTATTCCCGCACCAGAAAACCCTGCACTTTCGGCGACGCAGATTCGTGGTCCTCATCATTGAAACCGGTGTTGCCGATTTGCGGGGCGGTCATCGTTACGATTTGACCGGCATAAGAATTATCGGTCAGTATCTCTTGATAACCGGTCATTGATGTGTTAAAAACTACCTCACCGGCAGAAATTCCGTCATAACCGACGGAAATACCGGGAAACACCCGACCGTCTTCCAATGCGAGCAAACCGGAAATTCGGGACATAAAACTGACGGAATACAATGAAAAACACCAACGAGATATCCGTCATTGTATCAGATAATTATTTTTCTGTCAAACAGTACGCCCATCAATGTTTTATGCAGTTATTTTGTGCGGAGGTTCCGGCACTCGGCTGTGGCCCGAAAGCCGGCAGAACCGCGCCAAACAATTCCTGTCCTTCAACGAAGACGGGCAAACAATGTTTGCTGCCGCCGTCCGCCGTTTGCAAATGCTGATTCCCGTTGAAAACGTCCGGGTTTTGACGGGACAAATGATGATTCCGCAAATCAACGCTTCGGTTCCCGACTTGAAACCGGAACATATTCTTGCCGAACCTGCGGCGCGAAACACCGCACCGTGCATCGGTTGGGCGGCGGCAAAACTGCTGAAGGACGACCCCGATGCGGTGATGGTTGTTCTGCCGTCTGACCACGTTATTCAGCCGGCGGACAAATTCTGTCATACATTGCAGTTTGCCGCTGAACTCGTTGCCGGGCAGCCGGAGTTGCTCATCACGCTGGGTATTAAACCGTCGTTTGCGTCAACATCTTACGGCTACATTCAGCGCGGCGAACCGCTGCGGACACCGGTTGCCGAAAAATGGAAAACGCTTACCGTACCGTACAGCGTTGTCAGGTTTCACGAAAAACCGGAACAGGACGTTGCGGAACAATTCGTTGCGTCCGGCAAATTTAACTGGAACGCCGGTATTTTCGTTTGGAAGGCGAAAACGGTTTTGGACTTGCTGCACCGGTTTGAACCGGAAATCGGTGCTGCGTTGGACAAAATGGCCGCAGCGTTTGATACGCCGCAGGAACAGTATGTTTTGGAGGCGGTGTTTCCGGCGATAAAAAAGATTTCGATTGACTATGCCGTGATGGAGCGGGCGGAACGCATCGCCGTATTGGATGCAGCGTTTTCGTGGGACGATGTCGGAACGTGGTGTTCGCTTGACCGGCTTTATGCGGACAAGAAGGACGCCGCCGGCAATTTGGCAATCGGAACAAAAGTGATAGCACTGAATTCCCGGAACAATATCGTCCGCGGCAGCGATGCGGGTAAAGTGATTGCTTTGCTCGGCTTGAACGATATTGTTGTCGTTCAAACCGCTGATGCAACGCTCATCGTAAAGAAAGACCAAGAAGAGTCCGTGCGGAATGTGATTGACGAATTAAAAAAGCGGAACTGGAATGATTTTTTGTAAGCGGTTTTAGAAATGAAGCAAAGAACGCTTTCATTTCACCCGCTGACATCACTGTTGTTTCTGAAATGTTAACGTCAACACAACCCAGCCATAAACGATGCCGCGGAAACAAATTCATCAACTTCAAACGCTTTTAGAAATTGTTTGTGTTTTTGCCGTATTTGCGGTCTTCGGCGGGTTTCCGATTCCCGACTCAAACGAGCCGTACTACATCAGCAAAGCCATCAACTTTTGGAACCCCGGTTATCTTCCCGATGATGCATTCTTGCAGAGCAAGGATTCCCACTGGGCGTTTTACGCCGCTTTCGGCTGGTTATCGTTCTTTCTTTCTCCGCACGGGACGGCAGTTGCCGGCCGCTGCATCACTTGGCTTATGTTAGCATACAGTTGGCGGCGGTTGAGTTTCGCTCTCGTTCCCGTCCGCTGGTCGGCAATTTTCACGGCAGCAGCGTTAGCATATTATGTTGATTCGTTCAATATGGCAGGCGAATGGCTCGTCGGCGGTATCGAAGGCAAATCCTTTGCGTTTCCATTCGCCTTTCTTGGTTTGGAAGCAATGGTGCGGGGAAAATGGAACCGGGTTTGGCTCTTTCTCGGTACCGCTTCAGCGTTTCACGTTCTCGTCGGCGGCTGGTCAGTCATCGCCGCAATGTGCGTGCTGCTTGTAACCAATCGGCAAAAACTTTCTGCCGTTTCGTACCGTTCGTTCTGTCCGCTTTTTATCGGCGGTTTCATTTCGCTGTTCGGTCTCATTCCTGCTTTGCTGCTGGACTACGGCGCGCCGCGGGATATTGTTGCCCAGGCGCATCAGATTTATGTGTTTGAACGGCTGTATCATCATCTCGACCCTGCCCAACTGCCGTGGATTTTCATTACCCGGTTTCTGCTTTTGGCAATGCTTTGGATGGTGTTGTGCCGGCGGAAACCCGCGGCGGAGCCGGCGGGACGAAACGGAGATAATCAACGCTGGAAACGTTTTGAACTTTTCATTTGGGGAACACTGCTGTTGTCGTTTATCGGACTTGCCGTTTCGTTCGGCTTGCGGTGGGACAAACCGCTGGCGGCGGAAATTCTGCGGTTCTACTGGTTCCGCCTTGCTGACATTACCGTTCCGATGGGCGTTGCACTCGGCGCAATGCGGCGGTTAGCGGATGACGGAAAATGGATAAAAAATGACGGCTTCAATTCCCTGCTTTCCGTTCGCCGTTCTTCATTGCTTTTTCTTCCTTTCTTCATTTATCTTCTTGCCGATTATTTACTGTTCGGGCGGTTCTTTTTTTCGTGGACTGTACCGGCAGACCAAGGGATTCCGTGGTGCATCGCGGTACTTTTTTGCGGAATGATGCTGTACCTGTTATCAAAGTTAAAAAACGGCTCCTTACCCCTTATTCCTTATCAATTTTTACTTTGTGCGGTTATCCTGTTTTACGCACCGTTCAGTTCGTTCAAGAATTACGCCGACCAGCGGACGCGGTTCGCTTTTTCCCGCAGCGAATCCGGTAATCCGTCGGTTGCGTATTATTGGCAGGACGTTTGCCGATGGATTGCCGACCCGGCACATACGCCGGAGACCGCAAAATTTTTAGTACCGCGGGACGCTTCGACGTTCCGGTGGTTTGCGAACCGCAGCAATATCGGAATTTGGAAAGACATACCGCAAGACGCTGCCGGCATCGTTGCGTGGTACGAGAAAATGCACGATTTGTATTTCTACCGGAACGAAGACGGCAAATGGTGCGGCGACCGGTCGTTGACGATTCTTTTATGGTGGAAAACGCCGGAAGAACTTGAAGGACTTCGGAAGAAGTACGGTTTTGATTACATCGTTTGTGCCGCTTATCCCGAACTTCCGCAGCACCCGGATTGGCAGCCGGTTTATAAAAACGAACTATTCGTTGTCTATCGCTGCCGGAGATGATTATGCCGTTTAATCATCGTCCGACGGTTCCTGAATCAGTGTTTCGAGAACCCGCGTGTTCCGTTCGACCGACAGAATAACCTGCTGCGTTTCCACGCCGTCGCTGCCTTCCGCTTTCACCTGAAACATATGACGCTTTTCCGGCAAGGAAAACCGCACTGAAAACGTGCCGTCCGGTTTCAGCGGAATCGGCTCATTGCGAATCGAAATCAACACATTCGGACTCGTCTTGCCGTGAATGATGACATCCGCATCGACATCGAATTGGAAATTACGCTGTGTCTGTTCGCCGCTGCTGTACTTCGATGCCTGATAACGGGACAACAGCGGAGAAGAGACGGAACGCCCCAACTGTTCCTCGAACACTTTTTTCAAGTCCGAATTGGAATCGTTGCCGCCGCTCAACTTGAAGACCCGCCCCAAATCATCAGCAACGCCCTTCCAGTTTCCGTCGAGTTTTTCCAGTTCGTCAATAACCCGATGCTGCGGCGTTTCAACCGTGTTGCTTGAAACAACCAGATGAAACTTCTTTTCGCGGGACAAGTAGCCGAGTTCGACGATAAACGCGGACGGCGGATTATCGACATCCAGATACCAGTTATTCACGCCGCTGTGAATCACAACGCTCCGAAGGTGCTGTCTTTGCGGATTAGCGGAACCGTCGGAGATAAGCCGAAACAACCGCAGAACGGGAATCGCCGTATGCCACGACGGACCCATTGCCGCCTTGGCGCGTTCAATCGACTTGGCAGTAACTTCCCAAAAGACGTGAAGCCAATAAGGGTCGCGGACAAGCAAAACAAGTTTATCGTCTTTTCCCGCGGCGGACGAACCGATGTTGCGGCGGGCTTTCTTCACCTCTTCCGGCAAAGATTGCGGTGCCGAAACGGAGGCGGACAATTCCCGCATCTGCGGTGCCTCTTTCCGTTGTCCGCCGGGCAGCAGTTTTTTCGGCTTTTTCGTGATGCCGTCCGGTATTTCCGCCGTATTTTCCTGTTTCGGAGACGGTTTGATAACCTTGGCTGGTTTTATGGACAAGGAGTGCCGTTTTTCGGTAACCGGTCTTGCGGCGGGTTTCTCAACCGGATTCTTGCCGCGCTGGTCGAAGTAATTTTGAATCACTTCCCGCCCCGCTTTCGTGCGCAGTTTTAACGACAACGCCGAAAGCAATTCCTCTTTGCGCATCTCGTGCCAGCCGGAAACAGACAGTCCCTTGGCAAGCGAACCCAACTCTTTGGCAGTCAGCGTATTCAAATCGGCAGTAATCGGCACAGTGTTCTCCGTGAACGGTGAAATGACGGTTTTCGGAACAATACAGTTCCGCTGCTACAATATAATAGAAAATTAAGAAAAATCAAGTTTTTTCTGCAAAGAAAACAGAAAATAATTAACTGCTTAACGCCGTTATCAGTTTTATCATCGGCAGAAACATTGCCAGTACCGTGAAACTTGCGAACACAATCACAAACGAATAGCACAACAGCACCAGAATTGTACCGAACAGCAGTACCGCCGTATCGCCGTCTTCTTCGAGGATTCCGATGCTCTTTTGCAGCACCGCCGGAATCGTGCCGTTATTCTCCGCGGTTTTCACAAACGGAGTAAGCCAGCCGGGAAACAACAGCGGATAGTGCGGACCAATGCCGGAC
>JAISJZ010000362.1 GCA_031261125.1 Planctomycetaceae bacterium
GCACGACTTCGGGGCGAACATTATTCCTTCGGCAATCGGCAGGCACCGGGTTTTTGCGTATCCGTTTTACGATGAGAACCGGAAAACGGAAGCGTACTGGCGGGATGCCGGTACACTGGACGCATTTTACGAAGCGAATATGGATTTGGTGAGTGTTGACCCGCATTTGAATTTGTACGACGAAAATTGGCAGGTCTATACCTATCACCCGAATCTGCCGCCGCCGAAGTTTGTGTTTGCCGACCATAACCGGACGGGAAAGGCAGTGGACAGTATCGTTTGTCCGGGCTGTATCGTCTCCGGCGGGATGGTGTCGCGTTCGATTTTGGGACCGCGGTGCCGGGTCAACAGTTTTTCGCGGGTAGAAAATTCGATTCTGTTTTACAACGTGGATGTCGGGCGCGGGGCGAAAGTCCGCAATGCCATTATCGACAAGGACGTTCACATTCCGCCGGGCGAAACAGTCGGCTATAACCGCGAACTTGATTTGCACAGGGGCTATACTATCAGCGACGGCGGCATTACGGTCGTTGCAAAACGGGCGGTATAGAAGGCGCGGGATTAGCCGAACCGCCGTTATTCTTCCAGCGGATATACTTTTCCGGCGGCGTTGCGGCCGGCAGCCGCCGGTTCGCCGTTCAACACCGGCAGTTCGGACTGCTTCTTCGCCGTGTTGTACTGAACCTGCGCCGGCAACGCCAACTGTACTCCCAACTCTTTCGCCACCCGCAAAATATCCGAAATCAACCGCCCGCGTTCCCGAAACTCAATCGACGAGTCGGGACAAACAAAAAACACGGTCAGCAGAACATCCAGCGAAGCGGGACGAACTTCGTGCAGATAGACGTGAAACATATCTTTCCGGGTGTAAGGATGCCGGCGAATCAATTCCCGAATACCTTCGCAGAATGCCTCAATCCTGTCCGGTTCCGTATCCAGCGGCACCGATAAAAACGTGCGGTACCGCCGGTAGTACCGTGCGCCCATATTGTCAATCACCGCCGTTGTCAAATTATTGTTCGGTATCGTTACCAGTGAATTGTAAAACGTCCGAATCCGGGTACTCCGCATACCGACGGATTCCACCGTCCCTTCGATGTCGCCGGTCTTTATCCAATCGCCGATGACAAACGGTCGGTCTGCCAAGACCGTTACGGAACCGAACAGATTTGCAATCGTTTCTTTTGCCGCAAATGCTACCGCAATACCGCCGATGCCCAAACCGCTTGCCAAACCGAAGACCGACCACTGAAAGGCGTTTGCCAGACAGAACAGTCCGAAACAAACGAAGAGCAGTTTAACCGTGCGGGAGAACAGCGGAAAAAAGATAATGTCGATGTTCGGGTCGTGATACCGAATTTTTTGACGCATCCAAAGGGCGAACAAATCGACTAACCGCAGGCACATCCACACACCCATTGCCGTTGTGAAAACAATATACGCTGCTTGCAGAAATTCAAAATTTTCCGGTGTCGGATAAAACGCAATCAAGCCGAACGCCCAAAAACTAACGAGAACAATTAAGCCGACGGGTTTCCACGTTTTTCGGTTCAATTTACTCTTGTCCCAATCGGGCATCGCCAAATTGAAAAACGAACGGGTCAAACGGTACAAAAACCATTGAACGAGCCATTTGAGAACGAAACCGAGAACGAACGCCAGTGCGAGTAAAATGATGCGGAACCACGGAACGCCGAACAGCAGCGCAAAGAACCACGCCGGCATCAGTTTCATTAACCAGTTTAAGCGGACCGGCGGCTCGTCCCGCAGCAGATTATAAATCCGGTCGAGGTCGCGGACGGTCTTGTACGCAAACTGCCAGTTGCCGTGTTCGCCGAGAACGAACGCTATTTCAACGGTGTCGGCAGACGTGTGAAAATCCTGCACAAACGCTTTTTCCGATGTCGGAAAATCGGCAATGTCCCTGCCGTCCAGCCGGCTCAAAATGAAGTTAAGTGTAAATGCCGTGTACCGCTTTGTCTTTTCCGACGGGTCGGTGTCTTTGAAGTCAATACAAGCGTATGCTTTTTCGTACTGCCGCCGCCAGTATTTGGAACGGAAGTATTCAATCAGGTCATTCGGATTTGCCAGCCGGGAAACAACTTCTTTTTGCTCTTCGCGGGCTTCTTTTTGTTCATCGGTAAGAGCCGGCGGCGGTGCAACAACGTGAATCGGAATCGCCGGTGCCGCCGGCGGTGTTTCGGTTTCCTTCGCTTCGGCATCTGGCGAGCCGGCAGCCGCGTTGTCGGTTTTCGCCGCATTGTCGGATTTTACTACCGGTACCGGCGTTGAAACCGTTGGAACGATGACGACAGTCGGAACCGGCTGCGGTGCCGCCGGTGTTTGTGCAAAACACAACACCGCTGCCGATAACAGCATCAGAAACGAGAGTAATACACGGAAGAGAAACATCGCAAAGTGTAAATGAATTTATTTCCGTTATTCGACATACGGCGGCGGTTCACCGTCCAGCACGGCCAATGCGTTTTCGGCAGCACGCTGTTCTGCAACCTTCTTCGTAATACCCCACGCCGCCGGATAATCCTTTTCGCCGATACGGACGCTGATGTGATACGTCTTAATATGTTCCGCCCCCTGCACTTCGATAACTTTGTAATCCGGCGTTTTACTCCAGCGTTTTTGAGCAAAGTTCTGTAAAACGGACTTGAAGTTACCCGCATCGTGGTCTTCGAGCATCCGGTCAATTTCGCTCTGAAAGATTTTCAGAATAAATTCCTTTGCCTTCAAAAAACCGCCGTCGAGAAACACCGCCGCAATGAACGCTTCCATTACGTTTGCCAAAAGCGAACCGGGCAAACGGCTCGACCGGCTCAAACCGCGACCGAGAATGATGTACTTGTCCAATCCGATGCGTTTGCATATTTCGGTACACGCTGCCCGTGATACCACGGCGGATTTGATTTTCGTCATATCGCCTTCCGGCATATCGGGAAACGAATGGAACAGATGATTGCAAATCACATAGCCGAGAACGGAATCGCCGAGAAACTCCATTCGTTCATTGGAATCCTGCGGCGAGTCCGCAGCCGATGAATGGGTCAACGCCTTTTTCAGCAACTCCGGTTTGCGGAATTCGTAATTCAGTTCTCTTTGGCAGTTTGATAAAAATGTTTCCAAATTCATATTGCGTCAGCGGTACGTTCAGCCGGTTTCCATCACGGAAACGAGTTTATCGTTTTTGCGTCCGCTTGTCAAGATGTTCTTTCCCCGTGTTTTGCCCGTTGCTATTGCAGCGAAATGATGGTACAATGGGGAATTCCAGTTGTTTCACATCTTTCGAACCGCAAATGCCGTCTTATAAACACCTGCTGTTTCTCTGTCTCGTTCTTTTCGTTTTCGGCTGCAAAAGCAAAACAACAACGCCGGAGTCCGCCGAACCCGCCGCGCCGGACGTGCCGATGCTGAACGTGCCGTATCCAAGCGATGAAGCGATTCAGCAACTCGGTAAAGAAAACGATGTGCCGTCCCGCTGGTTCCTCACCGACCCAGTGTATATCCTTGCCGGTCAGCCGAAACGGTTTTTGGAGTCCCCCCTCGGCAAAGGAAACGAAGCATTACTCACGCCGCTCATCGGACAACTGCTGAAATCGCCGGTCAACCCGTTAAAAATCAAACGGTTCGTTCAGGTGGCCGCTCTGCCCGCTGCCGCCGAAGTTGATATTCCGCAGCAGGACGGAACAACCGTGAAACAGCAGCAGCCGATTCCCCGCAATTCGCTGCTGCTGTACTGTACCGAACCCGTCAATAAAGACCAACTCCTCGCTGAAATAATCAATCTGCCGAAAGAGGAACTGGAAAAACGCAAACGCGGCACCGGCGAAACAGAGTATTACGATTTAACGCCGCCGAACTACGCTCTGCCGCACCAAACCGTGATTGCATTTCCAACGGAAGACACGGTGTTGTTTCTCGACGGACAGCCGGCAGACATTCAACAGGTCTTCGGTGATAATCCGGTGCCGCCGAAAAGTGCCGCCGTTGAACGGTTGAAACACCTCGACCTCGATACGCCGGACTTGTCCCTCGTTGCATCGCTGGAAGGAATCAGCGTGGACCCGCGGATTGTCCAAATGATTTTAATCCAAATGGGAATTCCGCAAGGGTTAGTCGAAACCGCCATTCCGCATCTTCGGGCGTTAACCGCTTCGTTCAATCAAACCGTTGAAACCGGTCAACCGATGGCAGCGGTACGGATTGACTGCATTGACGAAAAGGGCGCAAAAGCGGTTTTGGAATCCGTTCAGGGCATAATTCTGATGGGACAGACGACGTTTGCCGCAATGGACGATAACGCCAAACAAACGCTGCCGATTCCGCCGGACTTCACCCAATCGCTGCTCAATGCGCTGTCCGTGAAACAAACCGGTGCGCAAGTCGATATCGCTCTGAATAAGTTTGACGGGTTTGACAAAATTGCCGCCGACGGAATCCGTAATCGGCAGACGACGATGCAGCAGATTCAATTTCAGCAGGCGCGCGGCGAACAAATCACGGCGGTCGGACAGATTGTAATGGCGTACCGGCAGAAGAACGGCAAGTTTCCGGCGGACATCAAGTCGGCGGACGGCAAACCGCTGTTGAGTTGGCGGGTGACGCTGCTGCCGCTGATGGGCTTGGAAGAGTTGTATAAAAAATTCAAACTCGATGAGCAGTGGGACAGTGAAACAAACAAACCGCTGATGGAGACGATGCCGACGGTGTTCGGACCGATGAGAGAAGACGTGAAACCGCCGAAGACCATTATTCGGTTCTTCAATTCCGAAGGAACACCGCTGCATAATCCTGAAATAAAATTGGAGGATTTGAAAGTTCCGCAGTCAACACTGTTGCTTGTGAGTGTTACACCGGAGTATGCTGTGGAATGGACAAAACCGGACGCTTTGATATTTGACGTTCAAAAAATGCCGGAAATTATCGGACCGAAATTGTTCGGCTTGACGTTTTCCGGTCAGATTGTTCCTGATTTACCGCTGGTACCGGCAGAGGACAAAAATTATGAACCGATGAAGAAAACGTTGGAGGCACTGGTAAAAGGACTGCCGGCGCAGGCACCGGTCGAATGACGTTCAGCCGCCGCTGTGCAGCGGCGGTTATTTTTTTTGTAAAAAAAATAAAAAAAAACACAAAAAGGGGTATTGCAATCCATTTGTTGCCGATTATACTGGCGGATGAATCGTGTCAGCCGTTGGGGGGAGGTTGCCTCCAACACGGCACTAAATCATTTATCCGCAAGCCGCTTACGGCGGGAGAAAGGAGAAAAAAATGATTAAAATGAATTCTGCGAATGTTA
>JAISJZ010000403.1 GCA_031261125.1 Planctomycetaceae bacterium
TAATACTGCACGGGTTTGACGTTTCCTGACTTTGCAATTCACCCATCTTCTTTGCAAGATTTACCGGCGACAGCGACCAGCCGATGCGCCAGCCGGTCATTGCGTAGGTCTTGCTCACCCCGTTAATCACCACGGTTCTGTCCTGTAATCCGTCACGCAGCGTCGGAAAAGACGCGAACGTATTGCCCGGATATACGAGTTTATCGTAAATTTCATCAGCAAGCACAAACAAGTTGTTCGCCAAGACAACATCCGCCAATGCTCCGAGTTCTTCTTTGCTGTACATCGCGCCGGTCGGATTTGACGGACTGCACAAAAGCAGCATTTTTGTCTTCGGCGTGATAGTGTTCTCAAACTGTTTGACGCTCAACTTGAAGTTGTTCTCTTCCGTTGTAGGGATAATCACAGGAATTGCGCCGGACAACTTCACGAGTTCGGCATACGAAACCCAGTACGGAGCAGGAATAATCACCTCATCGCCGGGGTTCAGCGTCGTGAAAAAGACGTTATGCAAGCAGTGTTTTGCCCCGTTAGAAATAACGACCTGATTCGGGGCGTAGTCCAAGCCGTAGTCCTTTTTGTACTTTTCGACCACTGCTTTTTTTAGTTCGGGAATACCGCTGGCTAGCGTGTATTTCGTTTTGCCTGCTTTCATAGCGGCGGCAGCAGCGTCCATAATGTGCTGCGGCGTGATGAAGTCCGGTTCACCGACGGACAAATCATAAACGGTCCCGCCCGCGGCTTTGAGTTCCTTCGCCTTGGCGGACATCGCAAGGGTGGCAGATGGTTCGAGTGCGGAAACGATGTTTGATATTTCGATAGACATTGTATTTAACCCCTTATTAACCCCAACCGCTTGCGGCGGGCTCATTGGCATCCATTATACTGTACCGCAAAAAACAATCGAGGGGGACAACAAAAAGCCGGTTGCAGAATTTCTTCTGACCGGCTCAAATGTTCCGACCGCGAATTTTCCGCCGAACAGACCCAGATAGTTCAACGGTCAACTGCGGTATTCACCGAATGTTTTCCCGCTTTTCGGTAAAAAATGGAACAAGGACTACCGTTTTTCCAACGGTGCGGTACAATAGGGAATCACCGCTTGTAAATCAAGAGCAATTTTTCCGATGAACGTTCTCATTCTCCGTGCGCCGGGTACCAACTGCGACACAGAAACTGCGTACGCTTTTCAAAAAGCCGAGGCAAAATCCGTTGAAATACTCCATATCAATAGAGTTTTGGAAGCACCGCAAACGCTGGATAAATTCCAAATTCTGTGCATCCCCGGCGGATTCAGTTTCGGCGACGACATTGCGTCCGGTAAAATCTTTGCCGCCAAAATCGGCAATCACTTGTTCGATAACTTCCGCCGGTTTCACGAAAAAGGCAACTTGATTCTCGGTATCTGCAACGGGTTTCAAGTGCTGCTTAAATCGGGATTACTGACCGGCAATCCGCTTGCCGGTTCTCTAAACGCGACGTTAACGTGGAACAAGAAACCGCTTTACACAGACCGGTGGGTGCATCTGTTCGCCGAAAAAACGGAATGTGTGTTCCTCCGGGACATCGACACAATGTACCTGCCGATTGCCCACGCCGAAGGTCGGTTTGTGCCGAAGGAAGACGAATTGGAACAAATGAAACAGCGCAAGCAACTGGCACTGCGGTATCGGGCTGACAGTAATCCGAACGGGTCGGTGTTTGACGTTGCAGGGGCGTGCGACCCCACGGGACGAATTTTCGGACTGATGCCGCACCCCGAACGGCACATTGACGCTTTGCAGCATCCGCATTGGACGCGGTACTTTACGCCGAAACAGTTGAAAGACGGTATTCCGGCTGGCAGCGGTTTGAAAATTTTCCAAAATGCCGTCCGGTTTTTCTGATAAGTTTTACCGGTTTTGACGATAAAGAGAGGGGAGAACTCTCTTATGCGCCATTTATCAATCTTTACGTTGTGTTTGCTTTTGACCGGCTGCGGACTAATGGAAAGCCGGAAGAAGCCGAACATTGAAGAAGTACCGCCGTATTACCAATCCAATGCTTATCAGCACTATCACGACGAGCAGCGGGAGAATATGACACAGCAGGTTCACACGTTCCGCAATCGGGAACTGGAAAAATTAGAAAAAGCCGAGAAAGACGAAAAGGAAAACGAACCTGCCAAGAAAACTGAAGAGACAAAAGAAAAGAAAAAATGGTTGTTGTTCGGAACCGGAAAAGGAAGCGATTCCTTTCTTCGCAGCGGCGAGGCGGCACGGATTAGTGCGAATCTCGACAGGTAGCATAGACGGCAGAACAAGTTAATAAAAAAACGGCGGAAACAAGTTCCGCCGCTAAAAACAACCGCAATCTACGCTACGCTGCTTTCAATGCCTGCATCACCCGTTCCGTGATTGCCTGAATGACTTGCTCTTGCTCGTCCGGTTTATGTTCCGTACAGCCGCAAGCATTAGCGTGTTTTGCAACATCATCGCCCCGTTTGAACGTCGGCGGTTGAAATGCCCGATGAGCAACGCCGGTTTCCTTCCAACTTTCGCGGAACACATCGTTGGCGCACAATTCGCAATTCTTCAAATCGCTTCGCGCATCCTTGATGCCCCACTCGGTTTTTAACCGCAGCAAGTCCTCTGCTTCGTCCTTGTTGAAGTATTCGACTTTCCCTAAATCCCGTGAAATCAAAAGGATGCGGCAGTAAGCGTCCAGCAGTTCGGTGAGCCAGTATGCTTTTTCAATCGTCGGACCGACACTGACGGTTCCGTGGTTCGCCAAGACGATAATGTCGCTCTTGTCTATGAACGACAGTACCGTATCGGCGAGTTCCTGCCCGCCGGGGATTCCGTACTTCGCTATCGGAACGTCGCCCATATAAATATCGACTTCCGGTAAAACGCACTGCGGAATTGCCTCGCGGGCTATGCCGAAAGCGGTTGCGTGCGGCGGATGGCAATGCACGACTGATTTCACTTCGGGACGCTTTTTCATAACCGTCAAGTGGAGCATCACTTCGCTTGTCCGTTTGCGTCCGTTGGGATTTTTGACAATTTGGTTACCGTCCATATCGACGATGCAGACATCGTCGGGCTTCAAAAAGCCCTTGCACACTTGCGTCGGCGTACAAACAACGGTATCGTCGTCGATGCGGAACGAAATGTTTCCGTCGTTAGCGGCGGCAAACCCCTTATTGTAAATCCGCCGACCGATGTCGCAGATTTCGTCCTTGACTTTGGAAAGTTGAGATTGATTGAACATCCGTGTAGTTTGAAGAAGCGTTCAGCCGCCGCTTTTGCGGCGCACAAATCCTGCTCTCCTTATCGGTTGTTCGGAAGCGGATTATTTAGGAAAAGTTCCGCCACAAACCGTCCGGCTGAATTATTCCAGTAATCCTTTCAGCCGTTTGTTTTTCTCTTCCAGCGTTTCCTTGCGGAGTTGCTGCTGCTGTTTGATTATTGCCCGAAGCATTTCCACCGCTTCGTTGAAACTCTCCATCGACACCATACTGTCCCGAATCGCCGTCATCTTTTTCAGCACAATGTCAAACTGCGAAATCACCGCTTGCTGCTGCTGCAATGCCGACGGACGCAGCGGCTTGTCCCGAACACCCAGCGTTTCGTTCCACTGTTCCGTCAACTTATCCAATTCGGGAAAATCGCCGCCGAACAATCCCTGCATCGGCTCGATGATTTTCTTGTCCAGCCGCTGCTGCTCTTCATCTGTAAAAATCTTGTTGTTGATCATTTCCTGCCGAATCAAACGGAAATTCTCGACCAGCGACCGCGTATCGTAGGATTCCTTCTGGGTATCCCGCAACGTTCGGGATATGTTGTACTGTCCCGTATCCGCCTGTTCCTTTGATAGGGTTTCCAGCAGGGTGTTCTTTTTTATGTCAAGTTCAACCTGTTTAGCAGAATTATCAGAACCCCGCTCGTCGTCTGTCTCCGGCAGTTTCATCGCTTCAACGTGCTGTACAAGTGCCGGCGGCGGCTGTAAGTCAATGCTGCCGGCAAGTGCTTTCGTCTTCTCAACTTCGCCGATGAGAACCTCGAACCGCTGCCGTAAGCCGATTTCCCGCACTTCCAGCAGCCCTTTCAATTTTTCCGGCGTAACCACATCCAGCGTCCATTTTGTTCCGGTACCGGTTTGCCCCGCCGCCCCGTCAAGGTCGAATTTGTCCGTTGCCTCAATGTTCAGCGTCAGTTTATCGCCGGGCTGTACTTCACTTTGTTCCGCGGAAAAACTCTTGCCGGACAACGGAAAAAGCGAGGTGTCCCTCGGTATCTCGGCGAGCGGAGCCGGCGCGGGAACCGGCAACTGTACCGGCGGGTCCGGCGGCGATGAGTTCCCTTCGCTGACATTTTTCTCTACGGCATAACGGAACACGGCGGACGCAAGTCCGTAATCATCGGTAATTTCTCCGCTGACCGGGATAACGGCATTCGGCGTAATGGCAGAACCGATACCGTCAAGAGCGGCGGTTATCACCGGTAACTGGTCTTTGCCGACCGTAAAATCCAGCCGGAAGGGCTTCTTGTTCCGAAGATTATCAACGTCTTCCAAATGAAATTCCAGTGTTGTGTCTTTTCTTAACGCCGGTAAAGAGTATTGAACGACCGAATCCTGCAAAATTTCCGCATTGTTCTTTTCTTCTTTTCCTCCTTCTTTTACGACCGCTTCGGCTTTGCGCAGCAATTTATTGGAAGCACCGATGACGGTGAGCGTTGTGCCGTCGGGTACCGTTGTCCGTCCTGCTGCCGGTGCCGTTCGTTCGGTTCGATTCATATACGCCGGGAATTCCTGTTTGAGCAGAACATCACTTAACATCGGCGGCGGCACCACTTCAATTTGCAGACCGTCGATGCGGGAATCCGCCCCGCGGACAGCAATCGGCAGCGATTCCAGGCATTCGGCGAACGTGTAGGAAAAGACCCGCCAATCGGTACCGTCAATCGCTTCTTCCCGAAATTGGTCAACGACCAGCGTCCGCGGATTACCGGTTTCGCCGGAACCGACATAAAGTTTCAGAATATCGGGAACGAGCGGCATTTTCGTATTCGCCCGAACGGTTAAAGTGAACGAATCGCCTCGTCCGATGCGGACTTTACCGTCTGTAAAACCGTCGGCAATCAGTTGCGACTTCCGCGGATAGTCCCGCTCCATCAGTAAAACATTCCGGGCAAACCAAATTCTTGATATTTCGCGGGATTGGAAAGGAAACGCCGCTAACAATCCGACCGCAAAAACCGCGAAAAATACCCGCCGGACGATTGTGCCGAACCGAAAAAATTGCCGGATGTTGACGTTCTGCAAGTTGTCCGCCGCGTCTTTTAGCGTTTGTTCGTACAGTACCGGGTTGAAATCTTCGGCGGTGTCTTTTTTTTCGTCTTCTAATTCGATTGCTGTCAGTAAAGAATCGTGTAAATTCGGAACGAACGTTTCAAACACGTTTGCCAACTGTTCGTCTCTGATTCGGGTGAAACAGCGGCGGTGAATCCAATGATAAACGGCATAGACGAAAAGAATAATACCGGCAATCCAAACAACACAGCGCAGCGGCAGGGCGAATTCAAAGAACCGGTCGAGGGCAATATCCGCAGCGGTGAAAACGGCGAACGCAAGCATAACGGCGGCAAAACCGTCCAGAGCGGCAGCAAACCGCAGCGTGCGTTTCAATGTATGAAGTTTTCGGCGGATAAAAGCGGGCATCGGTAATTGACAATAAATAACGGATAATGAATAATCAGCGTCCTACCATATCAAACGTTGCGAACCGCTACCATTCTCGTAACGTTTGTTACATTATCCGTTATCCGTTATCCGTTATCAATTCCTCGATGTCCGACCCTGTTCTGCGTTCTTACCCGAAATGGGACTATCCGAAATATCAGCAAGGCGAAACCGCCGCTCTGTTTATTCCGTGTTTTATCGACCAATTTTTCCCGTCTGCCGGAAAAGCGATGGTGAAACTGCTGGAAAACGAAGGAGTCCCGCTGGAATTTCCGCCGGAGCAGACCTGTTGCGGACAGGCGGCGTTCAACAGCGGCTATTGGGACGAAGCGAAACCGGTGATGGAACACTTTTACGAAGTATTCAAATCTTACAAGTGGATTATCACGCCGTCAACGTCCTGCGCCGCAATGGCAAGAGTGTTTTATGAACAACTTGCCCCCGGTTCGGATGCCGCCAAACTCGGACAGCGGGTCTTCGACATCAGCGAATTCCTCGTCAACTGTTTGGGCAAAACATCGTTTAGCCCCGCTTCCGCCGGAGCGGGCAAACCCAAAAAAGTTGCCCTGCATATCGGCTGCCACGGAAGACGCGAACTCGGCATCGTCGAACAGCCGCTTACGCTGCTGCAAAACATTCCCGGCGTTGAATATGTACCGCTCAATTATATGGAAGAGTGCTGCGGTTTCGGCGGTACGTTCAGCGTAAAGATGCCGGGAACTTCTATCGCAATGGGCAAACGGAAAACCGAAAACATTTTGGCAAGCGGCTGCGATGTTTTGGCAACGCTGGATTTAAGTTGCGTGATGCACTTCGGCGGCATTATGCGCAAAGACCCTGCGGCAAAAAACATTCCGCTTGTCCATCTGGTCGAATTACTGGTGTAATTACTTCACACCGTTCGTTGGCAATTCCCCCCAATACGGGCTGCCGGTTGAAACTACTCCGGCTTTTTCTCTTCTTCCGCCTTTTGGTCAGCGGCGGCTTTTTCGTCCTGCTTCGCTTTCAACTCCTTAATCTGTTCCAGCGTTTTCTTTTCCTGCTCTTGCTGCTCCTGCTTCGCCTTTTCCGCTGCTGCTTTCGCCTGCTCTGCTTCGGTGCGGGCTTTATCCGCCTCGCTCTTTGCCTTGTCCGCGGCGGCTTTCATATCTTCCGCTGCTTTCTTCTGTTTTGCCGCTTCGGACTGAGCGGCAATCGCTTCGGTGCGGGCTTTTTCCGCTTCCTTTTTGGCTTGTTCTGCTTCCGTTTTTGCTTGGTCTAATGCCCGTTTCGCCGACTCAACTTCCTGCCGGGCTTTATCCAACGCCGCTTTCTGCTTCGCCAATTCGGCAAGTTGCGACTTCACTTCGGCATCTTTGAGCGATACGGCGGCAAACTGCGCCTCCGCCTCCGCTTTCTGTGTATCTGCCTCTTCCTGTGCGTCGAGTGCCAGTTTCATCTGCCAGCGAGCCGACTTCATTGCCCGCGTTTCGATACCTAAATAGCCGAGCAATCCCCGCTGTTTAACGTATTGAGCGTTCGCCACTTCAGCCGCGGAAAGAGAAACCAAAACCAGTGCCGCGAAAATTAAAATTCGTTTCATCGTTCGATAAAGGTTAGGAATTTGCTTGTAGTTCATTATCGGTAATATAGCAAAGATAAATAAAAAAACAAGACAGGGGTAATAGAAAAAAATTACCGGCGGCGTAAAATTTTATTCTGTTGACGACATTTCAAAAGTATGGTACAATGCCAATTATGAGTTTTCGTCCAACACCCAAAACAAAAAAAATAATTGAACTGCTCCTCGAAGCAGGTGCCGCTGATTGTCTATTCGTCGGCGGCTGCGTGCGGGACCACTTTCTCGGCAATAAGACCGACGATTACGACATCGAGGTCTATGGTCTCGACTACGACCAAATCGTTGCCGCCCTTGCGCCGGGTTTCAAAGTGAATCTTGTCGGGCAGTCCTTCGGCACTGTCAAAGTCGGACGGAACGTTGACGTAAGTATTCCCCGGCGGGAATCCAAGTGGGGAGTCGGGCATACCGGTTTCACCGTTGAAACAGACCCTGCCCTGACACCGGAGGAAGCGTTCGGACGGCGGGACTTTACCGTTAACGCCATCGGAATGCGCCTCGACGGTTCGCTCGTTGACCCCTATAACGGACGCGAAGACATCGAACGGAAAATTCTTCGGGCAACCACCGAACATTTCTGCGAAGACCCGCTCCGGGTCCTCCGCGGAATGCAGTTTATAAGCCGGTTCGGATTTACGACCGACTCCCGGACTTTGCAACTGTCCCGAAAAGTTCTGCCGGAATTTGACACGCTTTCTGCCGAACGTGTTTGGGGCGAATGGGTAAAATGGGCGGTAAAAGGCAAATATCCGGCAAAAGGGTTGCGGTTCCTTGAAGCGACGGATTGGCTGCTGCGGTTCACGGAACTGAATGCTTTGCGCGGCTGTCCGCAAAATCCGCTGTGGCACCCCGAAGGCGATGTGTTCGCTCACACCTTGCTCGTTTGCAACGAGGCGGCGAAAATTGCCGAACAAGAGGAATTAAACGACGAAGACCGCACCGTTCTGATGTTTGCGGCTCTGACGCACGATTTTGGTAAACCGTCAACGACGTACTGCAACGCCCAAGGACAATGGCGGTCGCCGCGGCACGCCGAAGTCGGCGGTGAATTTGCCGAAACGTTTTTACAACGGATGAAACCGCCGACCCGGATTTTAGAGCGGATCATTCCGCTGGTTAAAGAACACGGCGGGGTTTATCGGAAAGAAGCAACGGAAAAAGCGGTGCGGCGGCTGTCTGTGCGGCTTGAACCGGCGAATATACGGCTTTGGGGGGCAATGTGCCGGGCAGACGGTCGCGGCAACGGCAATCCCGACGACCGGGAAGATGCCGTGGTGAGTTGGCTGGACTTGGCGGAAGAACTCGGCGTGCTGGAATCGTCGCCGAAACCGGTTCTGCAAGGACGGGACTTAATCGAATTGGGAATGGAACCGGGCAAAGATATGGGACCGATCCTCAAAGAAGCGTATGAACTGCAACTCGACGGCGAAATTACGGACTCGGAAAGTGCCGTCGCGTGGGCAAAAAAACACATCGAAACCTAAACCTCTTATTGTATTTCTACCGGTCTTGTACCGAGAGTGATTTGCACTTTGACAACTTCTTTTCCGCGGAGGACTTCGACCGTCTCCGTCGTGCCGGGCGGTGTCAGTACAATCAGGTGCGATAGTTGCAGCGGATTATCAATATCGTTTTTTCCCCAGCGTAAAACGATGTCGCCGATTTCCATTCCGCCGTCCCGCGCCGGCGAAACCGGAAAAAAACCGGCAACGGCAACACCGTTCGGCGTTTTCGGTTCAACTGTCCGCGGCGAGGCGGGATTCATTGCGATTCCAAGCCAGCCGTGCCGCATTTCGCCGTGTTTGATAATTTCTTCATATACTTTCTTTGCCAAAATACTTGGAATCGCAAAACCGATGCCGAGATTGCCGCCGGTTTCGGAGTAAATCATCGTGTTAATACCGATGAGTTCCCCTTTCAGGTTGACGAGCGCACCGCCGCTGTTGCCCGGATTGATAGCGGCATCCGTTTGCAGAAATTCCTGTACCATTGTCCGGCTCGGCATCGGATTGTACCGCTCCGTCGCACTGATAATACCCGATGTAACCGTTTGTCCTAAATTGTACGGATTACCAATGGCAACAACTTGGTCGCCGACGGAGATATCCCTGCTGTCGCCCCATTTTGCCGCCTCCAATTTCGGTTCCTCTGTTTTCAGTACTGCCAAATCCGTCATCGGGTCTTTGCCGACAAGCACGGTTTGAACAATACGTCCGTCGTTCAGTTGAATCTGTATTTTTTTTGCGTTGGCGACAACGTGAAAGTTTGTCAGAATGAATCCCTGCGGAGCGACAATTACGCCGCTGCCGACTTCCATTCCGACACCGCGTCCTGCCGGTGTCAGCGTTTGGATGCCGACAACGCTTGGGGCAACGGCTTTTGCCACCCACGCTATCCGTTGTTCCGGTCCGGCAAGTTTCGGGTCGTTCAACAGTTGCCGGGCAATTTCGGCTTTTGCCCGTTCGGCACCGCGGGTTGTTCGGAAAACAATTTCTTCAGCAAGATGAGGAATTGCCAATAGTCCGGCGAGGAACAGCAGGGCGAAAAGCAGCAGCGGCAGTTTTTTTCTTCGGGCAGGCGGCGGTACTTCCGGTTCGTATTGATAATTCGGTTCGCTCATCTTTGAATTTAAGGTGTTATGTGTTTTTTTGTACCGTCCATTGTAAATGATTTTTCCGCAATGTAAATGCAAAATCTACCCGCACGAAGTATAAGCAATAATTTTTTCGACCAATCGGGCAGCAAGAAATTCCGTGATGACGTTATTCCCGCCGAGCGGAGCCACTTCGACAACGTCGGCACCGACGACATTTTTTTCTTTGCAGACCGTCCGCAGGATACAACAAACGGTGTTCCAATCCAAGCCGCCGGGTTCCGGCGTTCCCGTACCGGGTGCAAACGCGGGGTCGAAAGCGTCAATGTCAAATGTAATGTAAACGTTTTCTGTCAATCCGCTGCGAATGTTCCCGATACTGTGTTCTAAATGCGAAGCGAGTTGTTTCGGCGTGATAATTTTCTTAATTCGGTCAGGACATTCCCGAAACTCTTCTTCGCTGAAACTGCGGATACCAACTTGGACGAGATTTGGTGTGTAATCAAGCACCCGCCGCATTGCCGAGGCGTGCGAGTATTTTCCGCCGGTGTAGGAGTTCCGCAAGTCGGCGTGCGCATCGAATTGCAGAACGCTCAACGTTTGCCCGAAATGTTCTGCGGCAACTTTCACCAGCGGCGGCGTGATGCTGTGTTCCCCGCCGAGAAATATCGGAAACTTCCGTTTAACCGCCGTTTCAGCGGCGTAGAAACCGTACTCTTTAACCGTTTCGTAAATCCGGTTAAATTCCTCTTCCGGCGTATCGGCAGGCGGTATCGGCGGCAGCGTTGCGATACCGAACCGCGATATATCGGTCAGCGTTTCCTCATCAAAGTATTCCATCTGGTCGGAGACCGCAAGAATGGCATCGGGACCTTTTGCCGTTCCTTTAAGGAAGCAAACGGTTCCTTCGTAGGGAATCGGCACGACTTGGTGCCGGGATTTTTGCGGATTCGACAATTCCGCCGGGAGAGAGAAAAACGGCATAAAAACAACGGAACCGCCTTACTTGATTTCGGTTCTGGGGGGAAACAATCCGGTGGATTCTAACCGGAAAAAATCCCGATGTACACCCTCGGGTGCATAAAAATTTGGCGGGGGTTAGACAGGTTTCCAAACGTACTTCCATTGTTCGGAATAGAGAGCGGCACACAAGACCGTCATCTTCTCCGCCTGCCGCAACCGCCAACACGCCCCTGTCTGTTTTAATCTTCTTCCCACCAAGTTCTTGCACGCTCCTTCCACAACGCCGCTCCCAATCGCCCGCCCCTCAAACAAACGCTCCGCATCATTCAACCGCTCGCGATTGTTGCCCAAATACGTCTGCAACGACACTATCGACTCCTTCTGCTTGCCGTCAAATGCAACACTTGTAAG
>JAISJZ010000422.1 GCA_031261125.1 Planctomycetaceae bacterium
CCCCCCCCCCCCCGCAATTTTCGTGCCAGCAAAAATAATTCTTCGACATTTTCGGTCTCCCTTTCTCCCATCGCAAGCGATTGGGCTGAAAATTCCGGCGATAAATCGCCCGGCTAAACAAACGTTACCGAAGTGGTAACGTTTGGCAACAAACAGTACAGTATCCGACAACACCCCAACTGTACCGCCGTATTGTACGCAAAAAATAAAAAAAGTCAAGAGGGCAGTCCGGCAAGAATTTTTAGAAGTGGAAAACGTGTTTGTCCTCGTCCCGCCAACGGTCTTTCACCCGATGCCGGCGGACTGAAACCCGCACCGCCGCCGTTAATACAGTCGTTTAATACAGCCGCGATAACGCTTCTGAATACTGTTTTTCTCTTTTCCGCATTTCCTTGCGGTCTGCCGGTGTTTTGTCATCGTATCCCACAAGATGCAATGTTCCGTGAACCGCGTACAACAGCGTTTCCCTTTCCGGTGTTGTACCGAATTCCGCTGAACGTTCTGCCGCTACAGACGGGCAAACGAGTATTTCCCCTTCGAGATGTCCTTCGTCCAACCGGTCTTCCAGCGGAAAACTTATCACGTCGGTCGGGTAATCGTGCTGCAAAAATTCTTTGTTTGTCCGGTGCATCGTTTCACTATCAACGAACACAATTTCCAAACGTCCGGTCTTGACAGAATGGTCGTCTAAAATTCTTTGGCATACCGACCGAACGATTTCCGTATCGACACGGTGAGCGGTTTGTGCGTTCAGGACTTCAAGAATAAATTGTTTTTTTTTCGGCATCTATCCGTTACTCATAAACCGTTTGGCAACGTACCGGGTAAGCATATAATCGTAAGGAACCGTTGTATCTGTCAAAACGTAATCAATACCTGATTCCCGGCACAATTTCTGATAATTCTCCGTAAATTTGCGGACTTCGTCAACGTAGGTGTTCCGAATGGCATCCGGTTCGATAAGAATTCGTTCCTTCGTTTCTAAATCGTGAAATGCAACGGTATCCTCAAACGGAAACTCCAACTCCGCTTTGTCAAACACGTTAAAGACAATAACTTCATTACGGCAGTGCGTAAAATGGTGCAAAGCACGCATAATCTCTTCCTGATTATCGTACAGGTCGCTTATCAGTACAATCAGGCAGCGTTTTTTGAACCGGTTCGCCAAGAGGTGGAGCGTCGCCGCAACTCCCGTTTCTTTGGCGGGTTTCGCTGCTTCAAGACGTTCCATCATTTCGTGGAAATGCCGCGGCGAACTGCGCGCCGGTATATCAAGCCGGATTTCCGTATCGAACGTTGTCAGACCAACGGCATCTTGCTGCCGGGTCATCATATACGCTAAAATCGCTGTCAGATAGCAGCCGTATTCATACTTTGTGATACCCGCGGAATACTTGTATCCCATCGAGGCACTCGTGTCCAAAACGATTTGGACACGCATATTCGTTTCTTCTTCGTACTGCTTGACGTACAAGCGTTCCGTCTTTGCCAGCATTTTGAAATCGAGATGCCGCGGGTCATCGCCGGAAACATACTCCCGATGTTCCGCAAACTCGACGCTGAATCCTTTGTTCGGACTGGCGTGCAGACCGGTTATCGCACCCTCAACGACTCCGCGTGCGACCATTTGCAGGTTTTTCACGCGGGCTAATGCCTGCGGTTCAAGGTACTTGTAGCCGGAAGCCATCACACATCTTCCTCTTCTTCCTCATCTTCCTCCCACTCCTCCTCTTCCTCGTCGTCATCATCGACTTCTTCCCATTCTTCCTCGTCGTCCTCCTCCTCGTCGTACTCGTCGTCCCACTCCTCATCGAACTCGTCTTCGTCCTCGTCTTCCCAATCTTCTTCGTCTTCGTCGTCCCACTCCTCCTCATCATCGAATTCTTCGTCGTCCTCATCTTCTTCCCACTCCTCATCGTCTTCGTCGTCATCCGCATCTTCAACTGCCGGAGCGGCACAGAAACAGGAACGGACGACACCCAAATCCGCAGCAGGATGCCGAAGTGAAGGGTTATGATTAGCGAACCGCGGAGAGATGTGCAATGTTGTTTTCATCGTAAAACTCGTAGGTAGTTAGGGTATGGATGAAGAATAACAGGAGTATTCTACACCCTTTTTACCGGAGTAAAAGGTATAGCCCGCCCGGTTTTCCATTTTTCGGCAAAATTTTTCGATTGCTTGACTGTGAGATGAAAAAAACGGTAATTTTCTCCGATTATGTCTAAATTTATTTTTGTTCCCATATGTCGTACAACTCGAAGAACACCGCCCGGAAATTACCGTTGTACTGCTCAAACCGCTGCCGTAAAAATGTTTCGTCCGGCAAACACGGCGAATTTTGCGTTAATTTCCGAACGGTTTCCAAAAAAAAATCAAATGATACCGTTGTCCGGTACAGTACCGGTACGCCGAACGCCGCCTTGTGCGTTGTGAAAAGCAAACCGCCGGTGTTCCGCCAACGCTGCCGCCGAAGTTGCCAGCGGTCGAACCAAGACAACTGTTCGTATCCGTCGAGAATATAAAATCGGCGGACATCTTCTTTCGGTACAGCGAATTCGTCCGGCAGTTGCCGGTTTTCGCTGTTCAAGGTACGGTCGATAACCGTGAAACCGTTTCGGGCGAGGATTGTCCGCAGGGTTTCGAGCAGTGTTGACTTGCCGGTGCCGTGCAGACCGGTGATTTGATGAACTTTTCGCTCTGCTAATTTTTGAAGCAGTAATTTTATACCGGTACCGCCGCCGAATCGGAACGGCAATACGCCGGGAGTCCAAAACCGGGTCGAAAACGGATTAGGGCTATTAGACATATTGTTTTTAACAAGTATAATTCTAACCTTGCCTGCACTCAAATTATTTGTAAAAAAGAATTTTTAATCATAATGCAACCTATCGGAATTACAATGGGCGATGCTGCCGGTATCGGTCCCGAAATCATTGCTGCCGCTTGGAATGAAATCGTTCAGAAACACGGCAGCCGGTTCATCATTTACGGCAATCCTGAAATAATGAACCGGGCGGTTAAGTACACCGGCGGCACAGCCGCCCGGTTAAACGAAGCGGTAATTTCCTGCGGCAATAATGACGCGGCGGACGTGCCGCCCGGTACTGTTGATGCCCGCGCCGGCGAAGCGGCATATCAGGCAATTATTCGGGCAGTTGACGATGCAAAAGCAGGTAAAACCGCCGCCGTTGTAACCGCCCCGATTCACAAAGAAGCGTTAAATCTTGCCGGTTATCATTATCCCGGTCATACCGAAATTTTGGCGGAACGCTGCGGTATCAGAGATTTTGCAATGATGCTGTATTTGGGAACCGTTGGAAAGTACGGTCTCGCCGTTGACCACGTTACGCTGCACTGTTCGATGAAATCGGTGTTTGAGCAAATCACGGTCGAAAACGTGCTGACGAAAATCCGGCTGGTCAACGATTTTATGCGGAAAATAAGGTACAACGGGCAGGATGGTGTGAACTCCGCGGTTCCGAAAATCGGCATCTGTTCACTGAATCCCCACAACGGCGAAAACGGTCTGTTCGGACGTGAAGAACTCGATATTATCAATCCGGCAGCGGTAAAGGCAAGGGCGGAAGGAATTGATGTTGATAATTCCAAACCGGCGGATACGATAATGATTGACGCAAAGAACGGCAAATACGATGCGGTGGTCGCAATGTTTCACGACCAAGGACACATTGCATTGAAACTTTTGGGAATGTACCGGGCGGTGAACGTGGCGTTGGGTTTGCCGATTATCCGCACCAGTCCGGCTCACGGAACGGCGTTTGATATTGCCGGGAAAGGACAGGCGAATTGTGAAGGATTTATCGAAGCGGTGAACGTTGCCGTGAAACTCATTTAGCCGTGCGTTTTTTTGCAATCAAACCGGCAACATAACCGGCTTTGAAACCGGCATCAATGTTGACAACGGAAACGTTTGACGCGCAACTGTTCAACATTCCCAACAACGCCGCCAAACCGCCGAAACTTGCACCATAACCGACGCTCGTCGGAACGGCTATCACCGGACAATCAACATATCCGCCGACAACGCTCGGCAATGCTCCCTCCATACCGGCAACAACAATCACGGTATCCGCATTTTGAAACTTCGGCAAATTCGCCACAAGACGGTGCGGACCGGCAATTCCGACATCCTGAATGAACACCACCTCCGCCCCTGTCCAAAGTGCGGTTTCATACGCCTCCTCGGCAACCGGCGCATCACTCGTTCCCGCAGAGATTACTGCGATTTTGCCGGAAACAGGAGACACCGTTTCCCGCTCGTTGATGGAATGAAGCAAACGGAATGTTCGGGCGACGGGATTGTACCGGTACCGGTAGTTCTGTTTCGTCAATTCCTGTTCAAGAAACGCTCCTTTTTCGCGGTCAATCCGTGTTGCAAAACCGTCAATACCGTGTTCGAGCATCGAACGGAAGATTTTCAGAATCGTCTCTTTCGTTTTTCCTTCGCCGAAAATCACTTCGGGGAAACCGCACCGTGCCTGACGACCGAGGTCAAGTTGCACATTATCCAAATCGGCAAAACTCGTTTCGTTAAAACAGTTCATTCGTGATGTACTACCGCCAAGACGGTGTCGGTTCAATTTTCGGCAAATTGCTCGAACCTGTCAGATATTTATCGACATTGTATGCCGCCTGCCGTCCGCCGGCGATACAGCGGACAACCAAACTCGCCCCGCTCTGCATATCGCCTGCTGAAAAGATTCCCGGCACGCTTGTCATCATCGTTTCCGGGTTCACCTTTACGTTTTTTCGGGCATCCAATTCAACACCGAGCATTTCCAGCAGCGCATCTTGTTTCGGATGAACGAAGCCCAACGCCAACAGCACAATGTCGGCGGGCTGTTTGAATTCCGTACCGGGTTTTTCCACGGGTTTGCCGGTTGACCAATCGACTTCGATTCCTTCGATACCGATGACACGTCCTTTTTCGGTTAAGAATCTTTTTGTTGATACGTTCCACCGGCGGTCTCCGCCTTCTTTGTGCGACGTTCCTGTCCGTGAAATTACGGGCCAGCGGGGCCACGGCGTTGCTTCGTTCTTTCCTTCCGGCGGTTTCGGCATAATTTCCAGTTGCAAAACGCTTGACGCACCTTGCCGCAATGCCGTGCCGAGACAGTCCGCGCCGGTATCACCGCCGCCGAGAGTAATCACTTTCAACCCGTCAGCATCAATCGTACTGCGGCGGTTTTCCCGAACGGCATAGTTTGAAGCCATCAGATAATCCATAGCAAAATAAATTCCCTTTGCCTCCCGACCGGGAACATCAAGGTTCCGCGGTTCCATTGCCCCGCCGGTCAGTACCACAGCATCGAACTGCCGTTTCAGATACAGCGGCGAAACATCTTCGCCGATTTTGACGTTGGTTTCAAAACTGACCCCTTCTGCCTGCATTTGTTCCAAACGCCGGTCAAGAACGCTCTTTTCCAGTTTGAAATCGGGGATACCGTACCGCAAAATTCCGCCGGGCAGGTCGTCTTTTTCGTACAGAACAACATCGTATCCTGCCCTTGCCAACTGCTGCGCTGCGGCAAGACCGGCGGGACCGCTGCCGATAACAGCAACTCTCTTTCCGGTTTTCGTCTGCGGGACAGACGGTTTAATCCATCCTTCCCGCCAAGCCCGCTCAACGATTTCGAGTTCAATTTGCCGAATTGTTACCGCATCGTCGTTAATGTAATGGACGCAGGACGCTTCGCACAGTGCCGGACAAAGCCGACCGGTAAATTCCGGGAAATTGTTATAGGCGTGAAACAAATCGCTTGCTTCTTTCCATCGGTTGTCCCGAACGAGGGCATTGGCTTCGGGAATCGGATTGCCGAGCGGACAGCCGGCGTTGTGACAGAACGGGATACCGCAGGTCATACACCGGTTTCCTTGTTCGGAAATTGCCGGCGAAGTAAGCGGAATACGGAATTCGCCGAAATGCCGGAGACGCTCGGTAACCGGCTGATAATTGCCTTCGCAGCGGGGCGTTTCAAAGTAGCGGGAGTACGGTGTCGGTGTCTTTTTCATTGGGAAACGCCGTCAATTTCTGATTGCTAATACAGAGCATCCATTGTATCACAAAAGAGAATACGGTCAATTGCTATCCGAACACTTCTGAAAAATCCGTTTAACGAGGGCTTTGTCTTTGACGGGCGAACCGATTTTCCACGGGTGCAGTTTGCCGCGGGTCAGCATCGGCAGTCCGAGTTCGGCATCTTTCAGAGCAAGGAACGGATTGAAATCGCCGAGAAAACCGCGGACTTTGTACTCCGCGACGAGTTCAAATTCGTTTGTCCGACCGTTCCGGCGGATGGTGTCCAAAAAAGATTTCTGAAACGCAACAATCCGTTTGAAGTCCTTGTGAACGCAGTTCTTTTGCAGCGAAATTTCTTTTAATGCGTCCATAACACCGGCAATGTTGACGCTTTTCGGACACCGGGTCGAACACGTCAGGCACGAAACGCACTGCCAAACGGAACCGGATTTTGCCGCTTCATTGACTTCGCCGATTTGAACAAAGCGGATAATTTGGCTCGGCAATACGTCCATTCGCTCTGCCATCGGACAGCCGGCGGAGCATTTACCGCACTGATAGCAGTTCACGACTTCGGTGTGGGCTAACTGTTCGACGTGTTCGATGTCAGGATTTTTCGTACCGTGGTGCATTGAAGACGGGTATAAAATTGGAGTTATCCTCTGCGTCCGGCTAAATTTAACGCGGAAGTTATTGTGCGTCAAGGGCAGATATACGGCAAAACTCACTTCGTCAAAAATTGTTTCGCCCAAATTAAATCGGGATTGGCTTTGACCGCCGTTTG
>JAISJZ010000101.1 GCA_031261125.1 Planctomycetaceae bacterium
TTGCCGGACGCGAATCAATTCCGGCGGATCGTACTGCGTTTTCAGCATCCGCTTGTAATGCGATAAGTACGGACTCTTTTCCCACAACGCCCAAAGCGGTGCGATGATATTTCTCGAAATCGGTGCAAGAATGTCCATTAAATTGGGGGCTGTTAGCCGGAGTTAGTGTCATTTCACCGGTCTTTTTCGGCAACTTTTCTCTGCACAAAACGCCCGACTCTATCCCTATTATATTCTGCTGCCGAAAAAAAGCAAGTGTATTCTTCCTGACATTTTGCCGATAGGTGTTATACCACACCGTAGGTTTTTCGTATTTTTCCCATTTTACCGATGATTTGGTTTATCGCCGGCTATCTGTGGATGACACTTCACCAACCGTATGTCGTGTGGACTGGATGGGAACGTTCCGCGTCGAGAAAATTTACGCCGTCATAATGCTCATCGTTTGGGCAACCGCTGCCGAGAAATCATTCATCGAAAATAAAGCGAATTTCGCCGTCGGACTGATGGTGATGGCAATGACTGTATCTGCCGCGTTAAGCCCGTTGCAGCAGCGGTTGGCGGCGTAAAATCTACCCGGTTGACAACGGTTCGCTGTTCGGAGAGAATGATTAGGAGCGTTTTGATTCCTTACCTCCCGCCGCCAGCGGAACCGGGCTAAATAAGTATGAGTA
Organism: Planctomycetaceae bacterium; assembly: GCA_031261125.1. Lineage (GTDB taxonomy): Bacteria > Planctomycetota > Planctomycetia > Pirellulales > Thermoguttaceae > WRKP01. The sequence continues at coordinate 675 of JAISJZ010000101.1, forward strand.
TCCTTTTCGCACAGCAAATTCCGTTTCAGCAGATTCTCGTTATTGCGGCAGTTATCGCCGGTGTGGTTTTTCTGCTGATTCTCGGCAGTGTTTTCTTCTTTTACGGGTCGCTCTGGTTCCAAGCATTTATGTCCGGCGCACGCGTTTCGATGATACAACTCGTAGGGATGTCCCTGATGAAAATCCGCTCCCGCATTATCGTCCAAGCAAAAATTATGGCGAAACAAGCCGGATTGCCGATTACCGGTCAAATGGGCATCACCACCCGCCGGCTCATAGCCCATTATCTCGCCGGCGGCAATGTGCCGAATATCATCAGGGCGTTAATCGCTGCTCACCGCGCTTCACTCGACTTGAATTTCGACCAAGCCGCCGCCATTGACCTGGCAGGGCGGGACGTTCTCGATGCTGTGAGAACGTGCGTTAATCCGAAAGTCATCGTCTGTCCCGACCCCAAAAAATCAGGACGGACGACGCTCTCCGCTATCGCCAAAAACGGTGTGGAACTGTGTGTCCGGGCGCAGGTAACGGTACGGACAAATCTTGAACGGCTCATCGGCGGAGCAACGGAAGAAACGATTATTGCCCGTATCGGCGAAGGAATTATCACCGCAATCGGTTCGTCCAACACGCATTTCGAGGTAATGGAAAATCCTGACAGTATCAGCAAAGCGGTTGTTGCCCGCGGCTTGGACTCACAAACGGCGTTCCGTATCGTTTCGATTGACATTGCGGACATTGATGTCGGTCAGAACATCGGAGCGCGGCTGCAAGCAGACCAAGCGGAAGCGGACACCCGTGTTGCCCGCGCCAAAGCAGAGGAACGGCGGGCACAGGCGTTGGCACAGGAACAAGAGATGAAGGCAAGAACGGCAGAGAACCGGTCGCGGGTGGTCGAAGCGGAAGCGACGGTACCGCGTTCGCTCGCCGAGGCATTCCGCCGTGGCGAAGGAAAGATTTAAGGGAGTTTCTAAAAACGCCTCAACAAAAAAAGGAAAGCAAAGAAAAAACCTTACACTTCCAACTTCCACGGTTTGCGGTACTCGTAGTGTAGTAAGCCGTTTGCTTCGTCATCGCCGATAAATTTTTCCGCTTCTGCATCCCATTTCAAACGCCGACCAACCGCCAGCGAAATGTTCGCAATGTTGCTCATCGTTGTACTGCGGTGTCCTTCTTCGATACCCATATTCGGCACAGCCCGGCTTCGGATGCAGTCAAGAAAGTTTCTTGCGTGCAGTGCCGTAATGTTCAGATTCTGCTGTCCCGCCCCCGCTTTCTCTTCGATTTCCTTCATCCGTTCGCCCTTCGCCTGAAACTGCCCCGGCTTCTCCGGCTTGACAAGGTACCGTCCGTCGTTGACCCAAAGCGTTCCCTTCGTTCCGCGGAATTCAATCCAGCCCGGTTCCGCCGTTATCGGATTGGAATTTGCCTCGTAATGACTAAACTCCAAAAGCCGACCCGACGGGAAAAGCCAAGTGACGTGCAGCGTATCGGGAATCGTCCGGTCATCGTTCACCGAAAAATTGCCGCCCATTGCGCAAACATCCGATGGTGCCTTTTCTTTCAACATCTGCCGGAACAGGTCAAGAAAATGAACGCCGTTGTTCGCAATCTGTGACGAGTAATTCTTCCACCAGCGGAATTTGTACGGTGCAATGTTCGGCTGATATTCCTGCACCGCCCGCGGTCCGAGCCACAAGTCCCAATTCAACGTTTCCGGCGGCTTTTCCGGTTTCAATTTACCGATGCCGTCGGGGAACATATTACTTAAATGGCAACACCGCGAAACCGTTACTTTGCCGATGAATTCGTCAAGGTTCATTGCTTCCAGTTTTTGGTAAATCGCTCCGCTGCGCCGGTGAATACCGACCTGTACGACCCGCTTGTATTTGTCCGCCGCTTCAACCATCTTGCGTCCTTCATAGACCGTTGACGACACCGGCTTTTCGACATAGACATCTTTGCCGGCTCTGCACGCTTCGATGGTTTGAATCGCGTGCCAATGGTCAGGCGTGGCAACAACGATTGCGTCAATATCATTCTGCTCATAGACCTTTCGGAAGTCCTCTGCTGTGAACGTTGCGTCATTGCCGTATTTCTCTTTGGCAATGCCGAGCGTTTTGGAATCAACATCGCACAGGGCGGCAATTTCAATATCGGAATGGACTTTGAAGGCACTAATATCCTGCATACCCCGGTTGGCAGTACCGAGAAATCCGAGCCGGATTTTATCGTTTGCTCCGATGACGCGGGCGTAGGAAGCAACGGATTGAGCGGCTGCTGTTGCGGTTAATGCAGCAGCGGCAACTTTGTGAAACGTGCGGCGGTTCATTAAGTTCTCCTCGTTTGGTCTGATATTTCGCAGGGCAACTATGCCGTTAGTATTTTAGCGGCTACGCCGCCGACATTTGTTATTGTGAGGATATGCTTATTTGTTGTCAAGCAACGGCAATCGCGGTATCTTCAATAAGCGCATTAGGGAAATTGACAATGGACTAGAAGCGAAGGATAATGCGGCAGTCATCCGTTGCCCTTTATCCATTGTTAATGTTATGAAACGTCTCGTTCTGTTTATCCTGTTTGCGTTCGCCGCCGCCGTACAGGCGCAACAGCCGGTAATGCCGAAAAGTTGGGAAGAACCCCTGCCGAGCGGGGCGATGAGCGATGACTATCCGCTCACCGCGGATTCCCAACGCAATGACGGCGTTCCCGTCGGGAAAATCCTGAACTTTCCTTTTGAGGGTTCCAAGATTTTTCCGAATACCAAACGGAACATTTCCGTTTATGTACCGGCACAATACAAAGCGGATAAACCGGCGTGCGTCTATGCGGCTCTGGACGGTCTCGGTTTTAACGCCCCGGTCGTGTTCGACAATTTAATCCACAAAGGCGAGTTGCCGGTAATCATCGGCATCGGTACCAGTTCGGGCGATGTTCCGTCGGCAACCGGCGAGAATCCCCGGCACAACCGGAGTTTTGAATTTGACGGTTTGAGCGATAACCTTGGCAGATTTCTCATCGAAGAGATTTTTCCGTTTGTGGAACAGCAGAAAACACCGGACGGTTTGCCCATTAAGTTATCGAAAGACCCGAACGATCGCTGCACCGGCGGCGGCAGTACCGGCGGCATCGGTGCGTTCACGTTAGCGTGGGAGCGTCCCGACCAATTCCGGCGTGTGTTCTCCGCGATTGGAACGTTCGTTTGTATGCGGGGCGGCGACCGGTATCCGGTTCTTGTCCGCAAGACCGAACCGAAACCGTTGCGGATTTTCCTGCAAGACAGCAGCCACGACCAATGGCTCGGCGGTCCCGAAGTCGGCGATTGGTGGATTAGCAACGTGGCGGTGAACCGGGCGTTGGAATTCTCCGGTTATGATGTTAAACACGCTTGGGGAACCGGTCCGCACAGCGGCGCACAAGCAGCACAGGTGTTTCCCGATGCGATGCGGTTTCTGTGGAAGGACTATCCCAATCCGGTGAAGGCGCAAACGGACAAGACGTTAAACGTGTTCCTGAAACAAATTTTGAAACCGGAACAGGATTGGGTTCCCGTTGCCGAATTGCAGCCGAAATTGAACCAGCGTTTGGCAGTTGACAAAGACGGAAACATCACTTGCGAAGATATTAACGTTATTAAGGACACGCTGCCGAACGGAAATTATTATACAGTTGATTCGGATAAGGGAACGTTGTATCTTGTGAAGAAGGACAGTACGAAAATTCAGCAGGGCGAAAATCTGAAACGTCCCGGCGGCGTTGCCATCACACCGGACGGACTTTGGCTTGCGGTGATTGAGAGCGGCAGTCATTTTGGTACTTCTTATCAGATTAAGAGTGATGACACCTTGGAAGCGGGGCAGCGGTACTATTGGTTTCACGTTCCTGATGAAGACGATGAATTGGGAACCGGCGATTGCTGTTTCGATGAACACGGACGGTTGTATGTGGCGACCCGTTTCGGTGTATCGGTTCTTGACCGCAACGGGCGGACGCGGGCAATTTTGCCGTCTCCGGTTCGGGGCGGACAAGCAAGTGTTTCTTCGGTGCGGTTCGGCGGAAAGAATTTTGATGAGTTGTACATCATCACGGACGATAAGGTGTTTAAGCGGCAAATGAACATCAAAGGTTCGCCGGTGTTCCGCGGTAAAGTGAAGTTGCCGAACTGGGGAGCGGGGTAAAAACGCGGGTAGAGTTAAACAGAAACAATCAGTAAATCCTCTTCAAACGCTTTTGCACCGACAACGGAACCGGTTTTACTGACAATGAACGACCTGCCGTCGAAAATAATCTGGTCATTCGCTCCGACGGCATTGATATACACAACCGGTACGTTGCCCCGCTGTGAAATCTTCTGTGCCAACGCCGAACGGACTATGTGTTTCCCGGCAACGAACGGCGAGGCAGACGGAATACAAATCATTTCCGCGCCGGCATCGAGCAATTTCTGCACCGGGTCAATCGGGTATGATGTTCCCGGTATATCCGTTTCGCGCCAAACATCTTCGCAAATCGCAAAACCCAAGAGAGCCGGCAACGGTGCTGCCGGTTTCAATTCAAACACGTTCCAACTTCTTGCCGGTTCAAAATTCCGGGCTTCGTCAAACACATCGTAAGTCGGCAAAAGTGTCTTGTGCTGCTCGAAAATGAGTTCTCCGTTTTGAATAATGCCGTATTCATTGACTAATGATTTGCCGTGAGAGTACGGCGACCGATTGACGAAACCGATACCGGCAGCGATTTCCGGCAACAGTTCTTTCTTCAATACTTCAACGGCTTGAACATTCTGTTCGATGAAACAGGATTGGTCGAGCAAGTCCATCGGCGGATAACCGCAGACCGCTAATTCGGGAAACAGCACGATGTCCGCGTCACATTCAGCAGCACGGCGGGTGAACGCAGTGATTTTTTCCCGATTCGCTCTGAAATCACCGATAGTCGAATTGATTTGAGCAAGAGCAAGAATCATACCACCTTATCCCATTCATTGACGACGCGGTTGGAAACCCGTTGCTTCTGCTGTTTTTCACGCAACTTCTGCTGACTTTCTTGCCGGATTTTCTGACTTAACACTGCCGCATCGTACCAAGTGAAACTCAACTCCGGGTTCGAGGCGTATCGACCGAGAACCCGCAACGTCTCCGCCTTGTGCGTTTCGTTGTACAGAAAAACGTACCGTTCTGCGCCCTTAACAAGGGCTAACACGTTAATATCCTGACTCACGGACGTTGCCTCGCTGTCCAAAGATTGACGGGGAAAGGTAATTTGCTGAACGGCAGTTTCCATAATTACGAATTACTAATCACGAATTACTAATGGAGAAAACACCGTCTCTCTTGGTTTATCGGAATTTTTCTTATTCCGGTTTGAACCTTTTAACAGTATTCTTTCCTTATTATCTTCGCAGTCAGATATTGAAGGGTTATAAATTGTCTAATCGTTAAAGTTTATACGTTTGAAAATTGAAAATGTTCGATTTTAATACGGTCTTTCTCCGCCTTTCCAAATTTTGTAAAACCGTTTGACTTTTACTGCTTCACCGGCACCGCCGCGGGCGGTGAAGATTTCCCAAATGTGCATCCGGCAGCAAAAACTGATAAATTCCGTGCCGTTATTCAGGATACTCTCTTTACCAGCCAAACGTTTGTCATCCCGGAACAGGAAATCGTAGTCCTGCAACGCCTGCATAAACTCGCTGTCGTTGCCGTTGTACATCGAAATATGCGTGATAATCGGACCGTCGTTTTTGACTTCACCCTTCGGACGTTCCGGCACCGGACTTTCCGGGATAAAGCCCCGCGGGTCAGGCCAATCAGGGGGAAGTTGCGCGTTAAGAGCGTCTTGTTCACTATGTTCACTCCTCGCTCTTAACTCTTCATTCTGAACTCCGCTCTCCACCGGCAACTGTCCGTGCTGATACGGTAAGTATTGATTCTGGGCTGACCACGGATTTTGCTCTTTCTGCGCTGTTTCGCTCTGCCAAGGTCCCTGCTGAAACGGATGTTCCAACTGCGGCTGTTTCAACAGCATATCCCTCTTTTGGTCTTCCGCTTTGTACGGTTCGGCTTCGGGAATGTACGGCACGCCGGTCAACGCAAGATTTTGATTCATATACCGCTGCTGCCGGTACTTTGCCAAACCGTCCAGTTCGGTTTCGTTCTCCGTTTCCTCGCCAAGGTTGTTCGGAAGTGTCGCCGACATCAGCATAATCTTTGAATCGCGGTTTGCCGTCCTTTTTTCTGTTTCACCCGCAGCGGAACTGCCGGGGTTAAATTGCTGTTTTTGTTCTTCCGCCGGTTCCCGTTTTACCGGTTCGTACTTCGGTGTTTGCGTTTCCAGTTGAGCGGATGCCAGTTCCATTTCGGCTTCCAGCAGCAGTTTATCGGGAATGAATTCTTCGTGCTTCGTTCCCCACGGCAGTCCGCGCCCGGCAGGAATCGGATGAAAATACGGATTGACGGCGTACCACTCCGTTTCAAATTTCACCTTCGGCGGATAATGGTCGTTAAGATAGTGAATCTTTCCAATCACAATGCTGTCAACTTTGAGAAGTTGGGCAAGATAGCGGACATCATCAACGTTTTCAAACCGGTAAATGTTGTGAGCAAGCATTGTCTTCTCGACAACATTGTTAGAAATGACGTTGAAACCGGGAACACGCTGCAATTCGTTGGCAAAGCACGTTGCGAACCGCCGACCGTCCACGTTTGGATTGCCTGTGGCGTTGTAGAACGGAACAACGGCGACGTTCCGCAGTTGCGGCAACGGATTATGCAGCGTCGGCTTGAACCGCGTTACCGGCAGGACTTCGCAGCCCGCATTTCCAGTGAGCGTCAAAAGCAGAATCAGGATGAGGAACCGATAACAACTCATATCAGTCGTTATTATCGGCACAACCGTCAAAGTTTCTCCAATTTATTTCCCCGAATGTTTTAGATTTTTACGGCACATATTTCTTCACGGCGATAATGCTGTTATGTCCGCCGAAACCGAGAGACATTGACAACGCTGCCCGAACCGGCGCATTGCGTCCTTTGTTCGGGACATAGTCCAAGTCGCAGGCAGCATCCGGTTCGTCCAAGTTAATCGTTGCCGGCAGGAAATCTTCTTTCACCGCCAACGCCGTTATCACCGCTTCAATGCCGCCGGCGGCACCGAGAGCGTGTCCTGTCATTCCCTTCGTAGAACTAACCGCCAATTTATAGGCATATCCGCTGAATGCTGTTTTAATTGCCGCCGTTTCTGCCGGGTCATTTGCCGGCGTTGACGTTCCGTGAGCATTGATATAATCAACGTCTTCCGGTTTCAGACCGGCATCGTTCAACGCCTGCCGGATTGCCCGAACCGCCCCTTCGCCGTCGGGACTCGGTGCGGTTAAGTGATACGCATCGGCAGTCGCACCGTATCCGGCAAGTTCTGCGTAAATCATTGCTCCGCGGCGTTGAGCGTGTTCCAATTCTTCGAGAATCATAACGCCCGCTCCTTCACTCATTACGAAACCTTCGCGGTCTTTATCAAACGGGCGGGACGCTTTGTGCGGCATATCGTTGAAGTTGGTACTCAACGCTTTAAGTTGACAAAAACCGGCGATACCGTATTCGGTGATCGTACTTTCCGTTCCGCCGGCGAGCATTACGTCGGCACGACCGCAGCGGATTCGGTCAAGAGCAAAACCGACAGCATCGGTTCCCGAAGCACAGGCAGTTACAACAGTATGTGCTGAACCGCGGATACCGAGCATCATCGACACGTTGCCTGCCGCTTCGTTGGCTATCATTTTCGGGATCGTCATTGCCGGTATCTTCGATGCGCCGCGGTCATACAGTTTGAAATGCGATTCGTCGTCAACTTCAAGTCCGCCGATACCGTTGCCGAGCAGCACGCCGCACCGGTCAACGTCGTTAAATACAAACGTATCAAGTTTCGCATCTTTCCACGCTTCTTCTGCGGCAAGCATTGCGAATTGCGTGAATAATGAAGTGCGTTGCACCAATCGTTTGTCGAAATAATTTTCGCCGTTATAGTTTTTCACTTCACCGGCGATGCGGCACGGCAAGTTAGACGCATCAAAGCGAGTAATCGGGGCGATACCGCAATGTTCCAACTTGATGTTTTGCCAAAATGTTTCTTTGCTGGTGCCGACCGAACTAACGATTCCGATACCGGTGATAACGACCCGCCGCGGTGAATTTCCCTGCACGATTAACTCCTTTTCGTTTTTGACAAAATTCAGAAAAATGTCAACGACAGAAATTTAACAGGAATCATAAAGATGTCAAGGGTAAAGAAAAAGCGTCTGTGCAACTGAACGGATTCAGAAACACAGACGCTTGCACAGCCGTCAGCAACATACTATGCTGCAACAGCGGTCTTGGCGGCTTTCCTGCACGCCTTTTTGCATACTTTCTTTGTTGCCTTTTTCACCGCCTTCTTGGCAACCTTCTTCGCTGCCTTTTTCACGGCTTTCTTCACTGCCTTCTTGGCAACCTTCTTTGCTGCCTTCTTGGCGGCTTTCTTAACTACCTTTGCCATAATCCATCTCCTAAAAGTAGGGGGGAGAGAGAAAACTGTTGATTCACCATAAACCGACAGCGGATCTCTCATAACAGGGGTATCTTATCGAAAGGTACAAAGTTCCCGCTGCAAAATTCATCTTACAAAGAAAACGGTTCTTTCCGGTGCAACATAATGTTGTGTTGAAAAGTATCATCGTTTTTTGAAGAAGTCGACAATTTCGGCGAGTCCCTTCGACGTTTCGCTAGGACCAAATACAGCAGATAGCGGATAATGATAACGGATAGTTTGCAATTGTATTTACTTTCAACTGTTCACTATCAACGATCAACTTTCAACTATCAACTTCAT
>JAISJZ010000170.1 GCA_031261125.1 Planctomycetaceae bacterium
TGCCGCTGTCGCTGCGGCATTGATTCCCTACTGCCGCTTTGCGCTGCGGTTCGGATTAGCGGACTATCCCGACCGGTTCCGAAAACTGCACCGGCAACCCGTTCCTATCGGCGGTGCCGTTCTTGCTGCCGCCGTCATACTGTTCCTCCCCGGTATCGTGTTGTTCCGGCACTGGTTTGCGTTTCCGGTAGAATTAACGGTAACGCAACTTTTGCCGCTGCTGATTGCCGCGGGATTCATTACCGCTGCCGGTTTGATTGACGATAAATGGCGGCTCAATGGTTCCGTCAAACTATGCTGTCAAGTGTTGGCGGCATTCGTCATCACCAGTTTTACCAATCATCCGACGAGCATTATTTTTTTCGGTTTGAGCGTTGACCTGCATCACTTGTTTTATCCGCTCGCCGTTTTTTGGCTTGCCGGTATGGTCAATTCCATTAACCTGCTTGACGGTGCGGACGGCGTGGCGGCAGCAACTTCATTTTTTCTGGCACTTTCCGCCGCTCTCATCGCTTGTATCAACGGACATTACGGTGCCGCCTTGTGCAGTTTTTGCCTGGCCGGCTGCCTCGTCGGGTTCTTTCTTCATAACTGTCCGCCGGCAAGCGTCTATCTCGGTGATACCGGCAGTATGTTCATCGGACTTGTCCTCGGAACACTGCTGCTGCAATCCTGTGCCGCCCCGGACGGAGCAGTGCGGATTTGCGCTCCGCTCGCCGCCGCACTGATTCCTGCCGTTGACGTGTTTTTCGCCATTATCCGCCGTATCAATATGAGCCGGCCCGTGTTTTCGCCTGACCGGGGACATTTGCATCATTTGCTTTACACAAAATTTTCATCGGAGTATCTCGTCCTGTTATTCCTCGTTTTGCTGGTTTTCCCCGGATGTGCCGGTGCTGTTGCGGGAACGTATTACCAAAACGACAGTATTCCGCTGGTGGTGTCCGCGGCGGTGCTGGGAATCGCTTTGGTTAACGATTTGTTCGGACGGCAGGAATTACGAATGCTCTTCGGTAGAGTCAAAAATATCTTCCGAAAGCGGTTCAACCCGGAACGGTACATCGCAAAGGACGGTGAAACGTATCAGATTCAAGGCAAAGGAGGATGGAAACCGCTGTGGCACCGCATTGTTTCAACAGCAAAAAAACAGCAGTGCCGGAAGTTATGTCTGATGCTGAATATGCCCTACCGCGGCGAAAATTTCTTCGGCAACTGGGAAAACCCCGAATCAGAATACTACGAAACGGATGTATTGGTCTGCCGGTTAGATTTAGCGGCGAACGGACGAAGTATCGGAATGTTGTATGCGGCGTTTGACCGCAAGAACATTGACCGCCGAACGGTACTGCGGATGGTGACGGAATTGGCGGCAGACATAGAACAACGGGTTGCCGCGGCATAGTATTCTGCCGGACATCTATGCCGCCGGTGTTCCGGTTCCCCATTGGGCGGTTTCCGGGACAGCGGTCTGCGTTGTTTCGGTTTCGGCAGCAGCCGCTGCCGGTTCTTTCGGAGGTTTGGGAATCCGGCGGAAAAATTCTTGGGTGAGATTATCTTCCGCCGGCATCAGATACTGACGCAAAATTTCTCCCCGCCGTCGCAGTGCCAAAAATGACAGCCCGGCAAGGAGAAGAAACACCGTTAAGAGAACAAGAGCGGATAGATACATTAGTACCGTTGTATGCTTTTCTGGGCGGTTTCGTATTTCAACGCAATGTCCGTGTAAAAATCGGGTTTGACGGCAAACGCATCCAGCGATTCCTGAGTGCTGAACAGAAAAACTCTGTCTTTGTACCACGCCCCGAATTTCCGGCTTCCGTAAATATGCTTGTTGCGGTCAACCATCAGTACAATATCTTCGCCCATCGCCATCGGAACATACTTCGTCGGGTTCTGTAAAAACCGGCTCATCGCATCTTCGGACGAGAACCGGAAAATATGCCCGCGGTACATCGTGTAAAATGCCGGGTTGCCGGGTATCCATTTTTCTTCGGCATTTAACAGGATAGGACAGTATCCTTCCAGAGCGAGCGGTACTTCCACGGTTATGGCATCTGTACCGTTCAGATTAACCGGCGGCTGCGGCACGGGAAGAGCCGGGTTGATGCTTTGCGCGGCAGACAGCGTATTTCCCGCTTCCTGTATCCCGTACCCCGCCCCGCTATTTGCGGCAACGGGCTGCTTTGTGAACGGGTCAAGTAAGGCAACGCCTGTGTCTTTGGCACTGATATTAACCGGAAGGTCAACGTTTGGGCTGACCGCCGCTGCCGCTACCGCCGGGCTGACGGGTGCTGCCGGACTAACCGGCTTCTGCGGTGCCGTTTGCTGCTGGAAGGCGAACGGGTCAACCGGCGGCTGCGGATTCGGTGCCGCCGGCGAACCGGCAACGGCGTTGTCCGCTTTTACCGGTTGACTTTGCAGCGGCACAGCAGCCGGCAGCACGGCTGCCGGTTCGTTCGCCGGTACCGCCGGTGCTGCCGGTTTCATTTGTCCCGCAAGAAAATCAAGGTACTGATTGAACCGGTCGGACTTGATGCCGCCTTGCCGGCGGTGAATCAGTTGCCCGTCGAAGTTCAGGATAACATCCGTCGGAATTGCCGTAATGTTCATCTGCTTCGCCAACGCCGGCTGTTCGGCAACGTTGACTTTAACCGGAATGAAACCGGTGTTCAACCGCTGAATCAGAATCGGATTGGTGAACACTTCCTCATCCATTGCCCTGCACGGCGGACAGTTATTCCCGTAAAAATGGACGAACAGCGGACGTTTTATTTCTTTCGCAGCCGTCAACGCCTTGGCGTAGTCGCTTTGCCATTGAACCGCTTCGGTACCCAATACGGTACCCGCTGTCAAGAGCAAACAAACAATTAAACCGATGAGGTGTTTCATTATTTCGGGAGGGTAAATTGTTTCGCCGGGCGGCTGTGCCGCCGGTGCTATGGAAACTCCTTTCCTTCTTTATCGGTAAAACCGGTTATAGAGTTTAGGTAAAGTTTATCGGTTTTAAGTTTTTTCTTTCCACAGATATTGTTTTACCCGAAACGCTCTGGTACAATACCGTTCCGTTGAGGAACAAGTCCGCTGATTGCCGGACAAGTTCCGCCGTTCAATACTCTCACCCCCGCAAGGAATCGTTTCAATGGGAAAATGCTGTTGTTGCAAACCGTCCGTTGCCGTAAGTAAAGACAACGTGAACAAAATTTATCAAGACGCAATGGAAGCCGGCGGCGGTATCCTTCGTCTCACGCCGACGTGGGTTCCCCGCGTCTTTATGCAGCCGGGACGGCGGATAAAACTGCACCCCGACGATTGGTACGCCCTCGGAAAAAAACGCGGCGGTATCAATGAACGCTGGTACGGCTCGACCACCGAAGCGGCTAACGATAACCGGCAGCCCGACGAGGGCTTGTCCTACGTCAAATTCAACGGGCAGAAGTTTCTGCTCCGCGATGCCGTCGAAGAAGGTAAAGGCGATGTCGTCGGCGAAGACATCTGGAAAAAATACAAACGCTGGCCCGTCTATTCCAAGTTTTTCGATGATTTAGGTCCGCTCTTTCACCACGTTCACCAAATGGCGGAACACGCCGCGAACGTCGGACAGGAAGGCAAACCGGAAGCGTACTATTTCCCGCCGCAACTCAATGCCGCGGAGAATCACTTCGATTACACGTTCTTCGG
>JAISJZ010000186.1 GCA_031261125.1 Planctomycetaceae bacterium
AATTAACTTTCGGCAACGGCTTTGCGGACATCGAACCGTGTTATCTGCCTGACGGCAATATCCTGTTTCCGTCAACGCGCTGTATGCAAATCGTTGACTGCTGGTGGACAGATGTTGTCAATCTGTACTGCTGCGATAAAGACGGGCGTTTTTTGCGCCGCATTGGTTTCGACCAAGTCCATACGAATTATCCGAAAGTCCTGCCGGACGGACGCATTACTTATACCCGCTGGGATTACAACGACCGGGGACAAATCTTTCCGCACGGTTTGTTTATGATGAACTATGACGGAACCGGTCAGATTGAATATCACGGCAATAATTCGTTTTTTCCGACTTCGATACTTCACGCCCGCGGCGTACCAAACTCAAATAAAGTCGTTGCCGTTGCCAGCGGACATCATACCTTGCAAAAGGGCAAACTCATTCTGATTGACCGAAGTAAAGGAACGGTTGAGAATCAAGGCGTTCAGTTGATTGCTCCGATTCGGGAAACGAAGGCGGAACGGATTGACGCTTACGGACAACAGGGAGACCAGTTTCAATATCCGCTGCCGCTTGACGAAGACAATTTTATCACTGCATATTCGCCGCTGGGAAAACATCATTATGGTTTGTATTATATGAACACGGACAACACGAAGCGGGAACTGTTGGCGTTTGATGCGTCTTCGCCGGTTTCGCATTGCGGACAGCCCGTTCCGTTAAAACAGCGGGCAGTACCGATGCTGCGGACTTCACCGGTCGATTACACGAAAAAGACCGGAACGTTTTACGTTCAGGATATTTACGAAGGTCCCGGTTTGGCAGATGTTGAACGCGGCACGGTGAAAGAACTGCGGGTCGTTGCTCTTGAATTCAGGGCGGCAGGATTATACAGCAACGGCAACGGCGGACCGGCAGGCGGAGCGTTGGTTTCTACTCCGATTGCTGTTGACAACGGCTGCTGGGATGTGAAACGGGTTCTTGGAACAGTACCGGTAGAGAAAGACGGCTCAGCCTATTTTGAAGTTCCGGCACAGACACCGGTTTATTTTCAATTATTGAACGAACACGGCGAAACGGTGCAAACGATGCGGAGTTGGTCGGTCTTACAGCCGGGGGAAATGTTTTCGTGCGTCGGCTGCCACGAACCGAAGGGGGCAACGCGAAACAATCCCGAATCCCGCGGCGGAACAATGCGGACGCTTGCTTTACGCCGTGCGCCGAAGAAGCCGGTCGATACGCTAACAACGGGACTTGCCCCGCAAACGGGATTTAGTTTTGCCCAAACCATTCAGTCGATTCTTGATGCCCACTGCGCTTCGTGTCATACCGGCGGCAAGAAAGATGATGGTTCGCTTGCCCCGTTTAGTTTGCTCGGCAAAGTGTTTGTACCGACGCAGGAACGCAAAATCAATATGGCGGGTCGGCAGTTCAGCGAAGCATACATCAATTTAACGCAAGGCGGCAAACCGAACGAATTTGTTAATTGGCTGGGAATTCAACTCGGACCGCCGATGGTGCTGCCGAATACTGCCGGTGCGGTAAAGAGCAAACTTCCGCGGATGTTCGACAGTTCGTTTAACCGAGCGGCTCTGCCGGAGTATCACAAAGATATTGTCTTATCCGATACCGATTGCCGCAAAATCGCACTGTGGATTGACTTGCTTGTTCCGTTTAGCGGTTCTTACACTGATGAAACGAGTTGGACAAATACGCAGAAAGCGGAGTATGCTTATTATCAGATGAAACGGGACAAGATGGCAGCGATTGAACGGGAAAACGTTGAGAAGTACATACAGTATCAAAACGGCGGAGCGTTGCCGCCGCCGGAGGCGTTTGTGCAGTTCACCGAAGGCGGTATTGAGTACAAGAAGAAATTCTTGGAGGAAATGAAAACAAAAAAGTAAAAATGTCCGACAAAATTCGTCAATCGCTGGTTCGTTCGCTGCATCAATCGACAACGGAAATGTGTATCGCCGCTGCCGGCGGCGGGTCGTTCTTCATCAGTAACGTACTGACCGAGCCGGGAGCGTCACACACGGTGCTTGAAGCGGTTGTTCCGTATTCAACCGAATCATTGAGCCGGTACATCGGACGGGTGCCGGAGCAGCACTGTTGTCCCCGCACTGCCCGGTATATGGCAATGACCGCGTTTTACCGTGCGCTGCGGTTCGTACAGTCCCGGAAAGCCGGTGCCGTACAGGATTTTGTCAACGGAACGGAAACGCGCCGGACATTGGATGTCTCTCACGAGAATAACGAAGTCCGGCTTTATACCAGTACCGATTGGATGAACCAAGGCGATTTGGAGGACTACCGGCACCTTATCGGTGTCGGCTGTACCGCTTCGCTGGCAACGAACCGGGAAAAAAAAGGAGAATACCGGGTTCACGTTGCCCTGCAAACGCTGCGCCGCACGGTCTTGTTTTCGCTGCAACTGAATAAAAACACCCGCCGTTCCCGGTATGAAGAAGAAGTTCTCGTTGCCGATTTAATTCTGAACGCCGTTGAA
This sequence comes from Planctomycetaceae bacterium, assembly GCA_031261125.1. Taxonomy (GTDB): domain Bacteria; phylum Planctomycetota; class Planctomycetia; order Pirellulales; family Thermoguttaceae; genus WRKP01. Next base: position 2,498 of record JAISJZ010000186.1, read on the forward strand.
ACCGTTCGGCAGGAAATCGAACGCCCTTTAGCAACGGAACCCGTGGAACAGGATTTTTGTACCTTCGGTACCGGAACGACGGATAATTTTCCGTTGAATGAATTTTTGCCGTTGAATCTGGGCGCAGATGAAACGGTTCACGGCAGACAAGTTATCGGTTCGCCGCCGCTGATAGACACGTTTTTCGGTAAATCGTTGGCGGTGCTTTGGCGGAACGGTAAAATTACGCATCTCAAACCGCGGGAGGACTTACCGGCGGTACCAACGGCGGCATATAATCCGCAGGCGGAGTTCACGCAGGCGGTCTTTCCCGGTTCGTTCAATCCGATTCACCAGGGGCATCTGAAAATGCTTGCCCTTGCCGAAGAACAACTCGGTTCCAAGGTTTCACTGGAAATTTCGGTTTGTAATGTTGATAAACCGCCGCTGGATTATATCGAATTGGAATACCGGCTGAATGAAATTCAAAACGCCCGTCCGGGTCAAGCAGTTTGGCTCACGCAAACGCCGCTGTTTGAGGACAAAGCGAACTTGTTTCACGGGACAACGTTCACGGTTGGTGCGGACACACTTCGGAGGTTTGCCGACTTGCGGTTCTATCACGAAAGTACGCACCAACTTCACGATGTTCTGCGGATGATTGCGTTTTATAATTGCCGGTTCCTTGTGTTTGCCCGGAACAATCAGGGAACGCTTGAATCGCTGACGACGCTGGATATTCCTGATATGCTGCGTTCGCTTTGCGATGAAATACCGGCATCGCAGTTCGCGATGGATATTTCATCAAGCGACATACGGCGCAGAGAAATATGATGTCTTCTTTACGGTGCCGCAACGCCTTCTTTACCTTGCGGTTTTTTTCAAGTCCAAGGACGGCAGCGGAATCTGCCGATAACCCATTGTTCCTTCGATTACCGTTGCCCGATAGTTCGGGTCGTGCAGCAGCATTGTCCGCCGGTCTTGCGCCGGAAACACCGTAGAATAAATTCGTATTTCACCGTTGAGCGAAGTTACAACTTCTTCCCGCCAGTCCCCGTAAAGGTCGGCAATCAAAGATATACTGCCTTCAAACGGCGTATCAACAACCGGCTCAAGCGAAGGATAGGCGACCGGCTTGCTGTCGAGAATCAAAGACCGCTGCAAAGCCCCCGTCCACCAGACCGAACGCGGTGCAAGGTCTTTTACCGGAAACTTCGCCGGTTTATCAAGAACCTTACCCTTGGCATTGCGGAGAAAACGTTCTTCAGGATAATTTTCCTCGCCCGACCAAAGTTCTGTACCGGGTTCATTCGGGTCAATATCCGATGCCATACCTGACGAATGGATATGATACGTCCGCTTGTCGTGTCCCCAAAGCAATTTACCGGTCTTACCATCTACAAGACACATTCCGTTTTGCGGATTGCCTGTTTCCATACCGAAATATACTTCCAAGCCCTCCCGTGATGGGTCAATGTCGCCTACGTAAACGTGGTCGGGATGCCCTAATTTCTGTTC
>JAISJZ010000239.1 GCA_031261125.1 Planctomycetaceae bacterium
GAGAGTTTCGCCGGCTGGAACGTCATTCGCTACAAGGACGGTTTGTTCGGCAAATTCACCGGTGTCGATACGGCGTTAAGTCCGTATTATGATTTTTCGCTTGATTACGATACTGACGGTTATATTAAAATCAACGGTGATTTACGGAACGCACCGAACGAGTTGAGCGACATTGTTGTTACTTCGCTGGCAATCGCTCAAACACGGATGTACCGGTCGGCATATCAGCAAATCTCCCGCGAATGGATGTCGGAATGTCCCGAACACCCGCAGTACCGCGGCAGCAGAGGGACGGCAGCCCGGACGGCGTGGATGAACTTCATCGGACGCGGCGAGGACTTCACGAGCAACTATCACCGTGAAAATTATAATTTCCAATCCTACGGCGTTCAGGCGGGGATGTCCTTCTTGTCGAACTGCAATCACTCCTTCGGACTGTTGTTCGGACGGGAAGAAGGCAAATTAAATAACTCGCTTGACGAAGTGCGGAATGAGGATTACTATCTCGGTTTCTACTACGGTCAGGTGTTTGCAAGCGGTTTGGATATGCGGGCGTACATCGGCGGCGGCTGGCAGGACAACCGCTTGACGCGGACACATCACGAGAACCGCTTCAAAGCCGGTTATGACGGCAATACCTACAATATGGACATCGAATTCGGTCGCCGGTTCATCGGCACACACGGCTGGATTGTCCGCCCGTTCACCGGAGCCGATTTGCAGGTGAGCCGCATCGGCGGAGCGTTGGAAAAATCCGTTGACGTACCGGATTCCAACGAGTACCGCGAGTACAAACGTTCGGAATTGACAATGCTGTTCCTTCGGCTCGGCTTGGAAACGTCGCGTTCTTGGCAGAAAATTGATTTTCACGCAGGAACGAATTTGGCATACAACATTGCTGATGCCCGACCGTTCCAGAAAATTTACTATCCGGCAGCGGAAGGCATTATGGTCCGCAACTGGGTAGAAGGCGGAGCCGCCCGGTTAGGACGTTTTGAATGGGCGTTTAATCTCGGAATGAACTGGTTCCTTTCGGAACGGCGCAACACGCTGTTTTTCCTTGACTACAATGCCGATGTCTATTTAGACCGTTCCGGCGATACTTCTGCCGGCACAGGAACATTGGGCTTTGTTTGGCGGTTCTGATTCCATTCAGCCGTTTTTCTCCGATTTTGTTCAGCCGGTTTCCTTTTGGAAACCGTGCTTGTATAATGTGTCTGGTTCATTTCACCCGTTTTTGTTCAGTTCCTTGCCTGCTCTTTTTTTTCTTGTTTTTGTTTGCTGTATTTTTCTGCAAACCGCTGCCGCGGACGCGCTGCCGGTTAACATTGCTGTTGGTATTGACGGTGCATACAAAAACGGTCTTTGGACACCGGTGCGGGTGTTAGCCCCAGCCGCTCGCAGCGGATTGTCGCTCACTTGTTCCGACGGCGACGGTGTGCCGGTGTCGTACCGGTTTCCTGACGACAGCGGGAACTTATCCCCGTTGATGTACATCAAACTTGGCAGAGCCGATGAACCCGTCAGGATTCAACAGGGGCAAGCCCCCGCGGTTAGCGTTATTCCCCCGCCGCCGATTGCCGCCGAGAAGCCGATTTATCTTCTCATCGGCAATGACGACATCGGCTTGCAAGGAGCCGTTGCCGAATTAGCACTGAAAGAAGACCGCCGACCGGTCATCGTAAAAATCAAATCGTTCAAAGAATTGCCCGACCAATGGTTCGGTTATGAAGCAATCGACACCGTTTTTCTTACAACAACTGAACCGGAACAATTCGCCGGTTTGACAGCGGACAGCCCGCAAATTCAAGCATTAGACCAATGGGTGAAAATGGGCGGACAACTGGTGCTTGCCGCCGGAGAAAAATTTAATACTTCGCTCAGCGCATTTCTGCCCGGAAAGTTTGAAAAGTTCACCGAACTGCGGGACGGCAAAGCATTGGAATCGTTTATCGGAAGCAAACGCAAAATTTTTATGAACGGAACGGACGAAGCACCGTATCTGAAAATGCCCCGCTTTGAACAGGACACCGTCAAAGGTGTTGTCTTGGCGAAAGAATCGGACTTGCCGCTGGCAGTGAGGACGGCACACGGTTTCGGCATCGTCATTTATTTCGGCAGCGATTTGAGCGGACGGCCGCTGTCTGTTTGGCGGGACAGAACGGAACTCGTCAAAGAATTGCTGCAATGGAACGCTGAGAAGAAAAATACCGCCGTAAAATCCGGCGCACTGATTCAACTCGGATACAATGATATTACCGGTCAAGTCCGCAGTGCGTTGGACAAGTTTGACAGCGTTTGGATTTTGCCGTTCTCCGTTGTTCTGCTGATTTTAGCGGCGTACTGGATTCTCGTCGGTGCCGGTGATTGGCTGTTGGTCAAGAAACAACTGAAACGTCCGCACCTGACGTGGTTCACGTTTCCGCTGATGCTGGTGTTGTTCTGCGTTTTAGCATATTGCTTGACGGCAATCGGTCATCCGAACCGGGTAATGGTCAACGAGTTGCAACTGGTTGATTACGATTCCGAAACCGGCGGACAGCGGATTACAACGTGGCAAAATTTGTACAGTCCGAAGGATGCCCGGTACTCAATGGAGAACAGAGGATTATTCTTGTGGGACGGTTTGCCCGGCAGCGGTTTCGGCGGTATGGCACCGAAGACGGTCAGTCCGACGCTTTGGCAAACGGGATATGAACAAACATTATCAAACGTTCCCGTTGCTGTGCGGTCAACGAAGAGTTTCTTCGGACAAAATTGGCATAACGGGCAGGATTGTGCAAATCCCGCTTTCACCGTTCCCGTTTTCACTGCCGACATTGCCGATGAAGAGGGTGTCCCCGTAGGTACGTTAAAGTTGACCAATCCGCCGAACCTGCCGCAGGCGGCTGATGCTGACATCGAATTAAACTATGTACAACTGATTTACGGTCGCTGGGCGTTGGAACTCGGTACCGTAAAACCGGGGCAGGAAATTACAGTCGGCAAAAAAACAAGGCGGAAAGAACTGCGGGAACTGCTTCTGCCGCCGGAGGTACTGAAAGATGAGGCATTGAAGCGGCTCGGTGCGTATAATCCGCAGGCGGCGGACTTAGACTACATAGCCCGTGTTTTGTCGCTGCACGGTGCGCTCGGCGGAAGAGAGTCGGTCGGTTTGGACAACACATTCCGCCGCTCGCTGGATATGAGCGGTCTATTAACTGCCGACAGAGCAATCCTGTTGGGAAAAATTAACGGTAAAAAAGAGGAAAGACAACCATTCTCCATTTTTCGGCAATCCTTGCCGATTCGGTTGACGGCATTATCGCCGCGGCTGCGGATTGAAAAGGTTGAATTGAAGAAGGACGACATTGACGTGATAGACCGCACCATCGGCGCACCGGAGCGCGGCGGATATGAACCGGGGAAATGACCGGTTAATCCAGTCCGGTGCGGCGCAGAATCCAATAGGTGATGTAGCCGACACCGACTAGTCCGATAGAAAACAATAGATAGGCGACGGGCCAAGTGACATATTTTTCCGTGAACGTCGTGTATTCCGACATTCCGAACACACTGGCAATCACGTTCAGCGGCAGAAAAACAATCGACAATACCGTCAACTGCTTCATCAGCATATTCAAGTTGTTGCTCACAACCGAAGCCCGCGCATCCGTCATACTTGCCATAATAATCGAGTAAATCTCCGCCTGCTTATAGCATTGAGTATTGTCAACCGTCAGGTCTTCAAGCAGTTCGTTGTTCTCCGGCGTGAAACCGATTTTGGCAGAATAGCCGCGGAGTTTGTCTATCAGCACGCCGTTCGATGAAATGGCACTCAAATAATACGTCATACTTTGACTCAACCGGAACAAGTGCAAGAGATGTTTGTTACTCATCGCCGTTTCCAGTTTCTTTTCCAATTCATCGACAATCATACTGATTGCCCGAATGTGTCCCAAAAATTGGGCAATCGACCGGTTAATAAGACGAATGAGCAATTCGTGCAGTCCGCCGGTGATGTTGGAAACATCCTTGCCGGGACTGAACAGCGTTTCATCTTCGCTCATCACGGCAATTAACCGGTCTTGAAACAGGTACAGCCCCATCGAGGAAACGCGGAACAGAAAGTCCGACCCTTGGGAGTAATTCTCCGGTCTTTTGAAAATGATGGCGACGTGCTGCGGTTCAAACTCGACCCGCGACAATTCGTCCGGGTCTAACGCACTGCTCAAAGTGTGTTCATCCAGATTTAATTCGCCGATGAGGTAAAGCCGTTCCGTCTCGTTCGGGTTGATGAACACCTGAATTTTGGAGTTCAAATCATCCGTAGGAAGCAGCCGACCGCCGATAATATCGTAATTTTTACGCATTGCGCTGTTATATCTAGTCCCTGCCGCTTACCGGCGGGGAAGTTGTTCCGTTGCCCTTCCGATTGTATCAAGCCGGAAAGAAAACGGCAAGAACAGGCGGGCGGAAAGACGATAAGCAATGACGGGTTTAGCCGACTTTGCAGTATTTTGGAAAATTTGCGGAAAATTTGATTGTAAAAACGGAAATAGGTGTTATAATAGCGGGAGGTTCCCGTCGTTGAGCAACGGGGCTGAATGCCTCCTACCCCCTTCCCGATGGC
>JAISJZ010000305.1 GCA_031261125.1 Planctomycetaceae bacterium
AAGATTTGGATTGATACAAAGAACGCCGATTATGTTTGCCGAACTTGGAAGGAGGCAAAGGATAAAATTACGGCAGTTGCACTAAATGTTGCACACCAACCGCTAAAATTCCTGAAAACTCTCGGATTCTAAAAACTTGCAGTCGGACTGGAAATCCTTCGTCTTCATTTGACATAGCGGCTCATCTGCGATACAATCAGCGTTTTGTTTCTTAATTCTGTAAAAAACGAAGGAGATACGATGCTGAAATTTTACTCCGCCGCCGTCCGTTCCGTCAATGCCGAGCGCGGTGCTGCCGAATGTATCGACGTTGCCTTTCCCGACGGCGTGCCGTCTGATGTCCGCGCCGTCCTGTTTAACGCCACACTCGGACATAAACTCGATAAAGTCGGAAATGCCTTAGAAACATTGTTAAAAGGGGCATCGCACGGTGTTCCCGTCTTCGGACAATCCGGCTGTGCCGTAACCGGTCGTGAAGGTGTCGGTGAATCAATGCACGAACTCGGTATAATGGCAGTCGCCGGTTCCGAAAATGAAGTTGCGACCGCTGCGGTGTCCGAAATTTACGGACACAACTCGTATGAAAAAGGATTGGAACTGGCAAAATCCCTGAAAGCGAAGAATCCGAACGTAACGGCGTTGTACTTGTCGGCTCCGGGTATCGACATCGACAACACGAAACTTGTCAAAGCGTTTGTTGAACAATTCGGTGAGCAGGTGGAGATTTTCGGCGGAACATCGTCGGACAATATGAGGGGTTTGTACTCGTATCAATTCCACGACGGCAAACAAACGGAACACGATGCCGCCGCGATTGGTTTTGCTGACCCGACGTTAAAGGCAGTTACACGGGCAACGCACGGTTTTTCTGCTTACGGAGAACCGCTCACCGCAACGAAGTGCGACGGCAATAAAGTGTTTGAATTCGATGGCAAAGGGGCGTGGAGTGAATTCACTGCCCGATTGGGGAAACCGGCGGACTCGACTTGCGGCGATACGATTCCGGTCGGGGCATTGGCGGAAGCACTGCCGCCGGACTTGGCGGAGGAATACGGCAACGGTCATATTTTGCGGGTGGTCACGAAACACGACGGTGAAACGATTTACCTGCCGACAACCGCTTACGAAGGGTTGAAACTTTGGCTCACGACGCGGGACGAAGAACTGATTTTTGCCGAACAGGCAAGAACGCTTGACTGGTTCAAGAGCAAAATCGGCACCGGCAAACCGGTTGCGGTGTTTCAGACGGACTGTTTGGCTCGCGGTCGGTTTTTGTTCAACCGGATTGTCAAGGATGAACTGATTGCGATGATGCAGGATGCGTTTCAGCGCGGCGGTGTCATTCCGGCGTGGCTTGGAAATTACGGTTTCGGCGAATACACGAAACTCGGCGGAAAGAACACTTACCATAATTACAGCACCGCATTGATGGTGCTGTACCGGTAACAATTCCATTTTTACAACCCTCTGCCGCTGCAACGGCGGCTAAACACTAATTAAACCCAATGAAAGTCCTCGCCATCAACGGAAGTCCGAAACCGGACGGAAATACCGCAACTGCCCTCAAAGCGTTGCTCAACGAAGTCGAAACCGAAGGTATCGAAACCGAACTGATTACGCTCGGCAGCGAATCTATTCACGGCTGTATCGGCTGCTGCCAATGTATGGAGAAACAAGATAAACGCTGTTCCGCGTTTGACGATGCTGTCAATGAACTGATGCCGAAGTTAATAGCGGCAGATGCTCTCGTTCTCGGTTCGCCGGTATATTTCAGCGGCATCAACGGCACATTGAAAGCGTTCTTGGACAGGGCGTTTTTTGTGGCGTGGGTGAACGGCGCACCGTTCCGGCTCAAACCCGGTGTCGGTTATGTTGCTGCCCGGCGTTCCGGCGGAACCGCGGCGTTTGAACAGTTGAACAAGTATTTTCAAATCAGCGAAATGCCGGTCGTTTCGTCGTGTTATTGGAACGTCGGTCACGGTTTCGGTCCCGGCGAAATCCGGCAGGACGGTGAAGGACTGTACATTGCCCGGACTGCCGGTCGTAACCTTGCGTGGCTCCTGAAACTAATAGAAAACGGCAAAGGAAAGGTTTCGCCGCCGAAGCGGGAAGACGGTGTAACGACGAACTTCGTTCGGTAAAAATGTCCGACCCCAAAGATTTAGAGATTGATAGATTGAAAAAAGAACTTGAAGCGGTTCAGCAAAAGTTAAACCGTTCCGAGTTGGTTATGCAATCGCTGCGGGAAGTCCAATACCAGTTGGATACCGTCATCGACCAATTCAGCCGAATGCACGACTACGCCCGCCGCGCCCTTACCGCCAAAAATAAAAAAACGCTCTGCTCGGTTATTTGCGAAGGTATTATTGACGTAATGCAATTAGAAACCAGTATTCTGTTCGAGGTTGATTTAACGGAATACCGGATGAAAGTTGCCGGCTGCGAAGGACTTGATACCGCAGAAAAAGAATTTTTAATAAATGAAGAGGTGTGGAAAAATCACGAAATAAATACTGTTGCAAAAGGACGTGCTGTCTATGAATCGCCGGTCGTTTCGCCGGTTTGGAAACAATTCGGATTGTCTTCGGTAGTATTTATGGTGCTGTACGATAACGAAAAGAATGTTCAGTATCTTCTCGCCGGGGCAATCCCGGAATCGTCCAAAGATATTTTCGATTTCGTCCCGAAACAAATTCTTGCCCCCTTTATGGTTTATGGGCAACTGATGAACGGTATCGTTAATCTGCTTGATGCTGTCGAAAAAGCGAATCAGGCAACGCACACCAAAAGCAGGTTTCTCGCCAATATGAGCCACGAAATCCGAACACCGATGAACGCCGTTATCGGGATGGTACAAATTGCCGAACGAAGTACCGAGCCGGATGAAATTATTCACTGCGTTAAACAAATCGGCATTTCATCGAAACATTTGCTCGGCTTGATTAACGATATTCTCGACATTTCAAAAATCGAAGACGGTAAATTTAAACTGAATACGGCAGAGTTTGATTTGAAAGAAATTATTGCGTCCGTCTGCATCAGCATCGACCAACTGGCGCGGAACAAGTCGCAAAAGTTTTCCGTTGAGTTTCACAACGTTAACCATTTCCGGCTGTACGGCGATGATATACGGATGACGCAGGTGTTGATAAACCTGCTGGGCAATGCGGTGAAATTCACGCCGGCAGGCGGCTCTATCCATTTGGATATTACGGAGATTTCACAGGATGAAAAGACGGCAATGCTGCAATTTTCTGTTTCGGATACCGGTATCGGTATCGCACCGGAAGCGTTGAACCGGTTATTCAAACCGTTTGAGCAGGCGGATAACAGTATCTCCCGAAACTTCGGCGGCACCGGACTGGGCTTGGCAATCAGCAAGTACATTGTTTCACAGATGAACGGTGAACTTGCCGTCAAAAGCACACTGGGGGAAGGAACAACGTTTTCGTTTGCAGTACCGTTTGAGAAGGACTTTTCAGCGCAGCAGAAACAAATAGCCGAAGAGAACGAAACGCCGGATTTCACCGGTATAACGCTGCTGGTGGTCGATGACGTGAAAATTAACCGAATGATTATCAAATCATTCCTAAAAGGGACAAACATTACAGTTGAAGAGGCAGAAAACGGCGAAATTGCGGTCGAAAAGATTCGGAATTCGCCGCCGGGATATTACTCGCTTTGTTTTATGGATATGCAAATGCCGGTGATGGATGGCTGTACCGCCGCGAGAAAAATCCGGGAATGGGAGGCAAACCTGCCGCAAGCGGCTGGGGTTGACAAGCCGCTGCCGATTATTGCGATGACGGCGAACGTCTTCAAAGAAGACGTTCAGGAGGTTCTCGATGCAGGTATGAACGGACATATCGGAAAACCGGTCGATTTGAAACTCGTCTTAAGAACGATTGAACAGATTGTTCAATGACACGAGTTTTTTACCGTAATCCCCGGAACGTCTTTTGTACTTCGTCCCGGATTTCTTCCGGTAATTTATCGACGCTGTCCGCCTCCCATTGTTTCTCTTCGGTCTTGCCGTCCTTTTTAACGTACCGCTTTACCTGCACGGACGCATTGCCGTCTTTGTCTGTCTTGGAAAACACTTCGAGACGCTGCGAGGAACCGTCCTCTAACTTGTCCTCCTGCGGCAACAGCATCGGAAACGGATTGATACCGTTTTCATCTTGCATTTGCCGAATCCGTTCTTCCATCTGTTTCATTATTTCCTGCGGGTCGCGGGGACCAATCCAAAATTCACGCCCCATTTTCATTCCCGGTGCCGGTATCATCTGCACCCCCTGCATCGGTTGAGCAACAGCGGCATTTTCAGGACGCTTTTCCGGTTTAATGGCAACTTCCGTTTGTTTTCCGCCGCGGACAATGACCATTTTTTGCTCGGCACCCTTTGCCGCTGCTACTTGCTCGGTAAGGCCTTTCAGCGTTGCAATATCTTTGTTTCCGAATTGCAGAATCACGTCGCCGCGTTTCAAACCGGTTTTGGCGGCAGGGCTGTCCGGTACGACTTGTTCGACAACGGCGAGTCCGCGGTCATCGTCTTCACTGATGCCGAATTGCGGCAAAAAAACGTCCGGCACCGGCGCAATACGAACACCAATCCAGTACACATCGGCGGACTCCTGTACTTCTGCCGGTTTGTTGTCCTGTTTTTCCCCGGCAGGTTTTGCGTCTTTGCTTGCTGCGTACAGAGCAACGTCCAAGACGGACAGAGTTAGTCCAACGAGAAGTAACCGAAACACTTTTTTCATCTTTTTCTCCTTTCTGCGGATATTGTCTCATTCTATTGGTATTACGCAGATTTTTTGTTTTTGTTCGCAAAAATTTCAAAAAAAAGAAAAAAATTACCCGTCAATAAAATCGACAGCCGTTCGGTGTTTGGTGAAACCGTGCAGGGCGGCAAGGTCGAAGAACATTTGCAGTCCCTTACGTTCTTCAGTACCGAGCGTATAAACGATGTTCTGCGTAAAATACTCGTACATTTCTTGCCGGGAACAAGGAAAATCCGTTTTAGAACCGAGAATCGTCTCGATATTTTCCAATCCGCGGTCCCGTGCTGTCCGCAATGCTGCGGCGGCATTGCGCCAATCGGCGAGCGTTTCCGCCCGAATTTTTCCGCTCTCGGTACATCCAATCCAAGCGGCGAATACAAGCGGCAAACCGGTTTTTTCCCGCCAGAGTCCTCCCAAATCGAAACACGTCCAGTATTTCGACGGTTTGTATGCCAAAGCGGGGTCGCCGATGACCACGAACGCATCACTGCCGCAGCCGTTCAGCGGTTTACCCGCATCCAACTTATACAGTTTCGGCTTCAAATTGTAAAAATGTTGAAGAATGATTTGGGCTATCGTGATACTGCTTCTTGATGCCGTATCCAACGACAGCGTTTGAATCTGTTCCAGCGGTTTTTGGCTGACCAGAAGGACGGAGCGCACGGTACCGTTGCACGCAATCGAACAATCGCTGATAATTCTTCCGCCGGGAAGGTGCATCAACTCGGCAACCGGCAGCAGAGCGATGTCGAGCAGATGTGTTTGCAGCCGAAGACGCATTGCCGATGGAAACCATTCTGACAGGTTCACGCCGGGCAGCGTTTCGGGCAAATAGTGAATCAACGGCAATGCGTTGCAGTAAGGAACCGTTCCAATGTTCGGCATTTCCGAAACGGTAATAAGGGGACTTCTGATAACTATTTTCTACCACAAAAAAAGAAGAAAATAAAGAGGCAACCTCTGTTGACCTCGTATTTTATCAAAAAAAATACGCAATAGGGGGGCGAAATTGCGGTTTCTTTTTTCTTTTTCCTGACGGATGATTTTCGCCGTCAGGACAGAATGTCCCTGCACTAAACCACTCTGCCCAAACTTTCATATCTTTTTGTTATTCCGTTCAATCGGGAATTTTGTACAACTCCCATTCCCAAATACGGGCGAGGTTTTCCGAAGATTTCGTAACGACAAATCGAAATGCCGCTGATGAAACAGTCGGAAATTTTTTGCCAAAACTGAATTCTTCGGTGCCGACGGGTTGCGTTCCATCAATTTTGAGCCAATTGCCGTTTTCATCCAAACGTTCAAGATGAAAATCGGTGTTCGGATTTACAAGCCCGTTTTCGACTTTACCGGAAACAACATAGAACGCATTGATTTCAACGGGTTTGTCAAAACGAAGTTCCGCAAACGGTGCTTTATCATCGCGGCTGTTGACCCAGCGTCCGTTATTGCTGTTAATGTCGAACTTGCCATCGTTGATGTACGAAGCAAGATAATCGTTACCGAATTGGCTCGAAACCGTGGCTTTCGCCGACAATGCAAGATTTTTCCCGTTCTGAAGCCAAT
>JAISJZ010000312.1 GCA_031261125.1 Planctomycetaceae bacterium
AAGATTTGGATTGATACAAAGAACGCCGATTATGTTTGCCGAACTTGGAAGGAGGCAAAGGATAAAATTACGGCAGTTGCACTAAATGTTGCACACCAACCGCTAAAATTCCTGAAAACCCTCGGCTTCTAAAAACTTGCAGTCGGACTGATGTTTTACATTCCGGCGATTTCTTCGGCGAGCAGTTTATAATCATCCGCCCCGTTCGATGCCGGTTCGTAATCAAAAATGGATTGCCCGAAACTCGGTGCTTCTGCCAATTTAATGTTCCGGCGGACTCTCGTTTGGAATATCCGAACGTCAGCCCACGCCGGACGCGTGTTTTCTTTCTGAAAAAATGCCCCGACATCTTCCGTAACTTCTTTCGCCAAACTCGTTTGTCCGTCGTACATACAGAACATCACGCCGCTCACACGCAGCCGGGGATTCAGCCGCCGCGACACAAGGTCAACCGTTTCCAGCAGTTTGCTCAACCCGTGCAGTGCAAGATAGTGCGGCTGAATCGGAATGAACACTTCCTCAACGGCAGTTAAAGCGTTAATGGTCAGCAAGCCGAGCGTCGGAGGACAATCAATAAAAAGATAATCGAATTTCAAATCGTCTTTTTCGAGTTTATCCCGCAGAATCATTTCCCGTCCGATAATGCCGGCAAGTTCAACATCCGCCGCCGATAAATCCAAATGGGAGGGAACGAGGTACAGGTTGTCTGTGATTTGCTTTCGGACATCGGCAATTTTCCGGTTGCCGGTGAGAACGTCATAAACGGAATCGAACTCCGCCCGCGGTTCGATGCCGAAGTGCAGCGTCGCGTGTGCCTGCGGGTCAAGGTCGATGAGCATTACTTTTGCCCCGTTTGCCGTTAATGCCGCACAAACGTTGACCGATGTTGTCGTTTTACCGACACCGCCTTTTTGATTGAATACCGCTATGGAACGCAAAATAGGAAACACAGTAGAGGGGAGTCATTCAGCCGCAATACCTCAGCAAGTAATTGTATCAATTTCGGCGGTTGAGTGCAAGCCGGCATAATCCGCATTTTCCTTATTTCCGTCAAAGTTTCTCTTCTTTGCGGACGATAAACGCAGTGCCGGTCTTTTTAGACCGGAAAACATCCCCCGATAAGGAAATACTCACAATGCAACGGTTCCCGTTTTTCTACGCGGTTTTTGCGCTGATTCTCTTATTCGCCGTTCCGTGCCGGGCAGACCAACTCGGAGGCGTGGAAGACGCGAAGGCACTCGATACCGACGACATCGAAAAAGTGGTTGATGCCCCGATTAAAGTAGCACAGCAGGCATCGAAAGGCGTTGTTTGGGGCAAGTCCAACAAAACGAAAGAACCGGAAAAGGTTCCCGCAGAAAAGCCGTTGCCGCAAAAAACAACGGTACAGCGACCAGTCAGCAGCACTGCCGACCGGCTGAACAAGGAGAGTGAATTGTCCGGTGAAAAGGTTCTTCTTGCCAGTTCCCGGAAGAGGGGAGCCGCCGATTTAGTCGAAACGCTTCTGGAAGTTTCCGGCGATGTCAACGAAGTTGATGCCGAAATGAAAGAAGCGACAAATAAGATGGAAGTTGTTGCCGGTTTCCGGTACGAAGAGCGGCTTTCGCAATTTTCAGCAGCCGGAAGTTCATTAGTCAGCGTTCGGAAATACAATTTGGCAAAAGCAAAGATGAAAATCGGCGATGTCATTAAAACGCCGGAATTGGACAACGAATTGCAAACGATTGTCGCTTCGCTGGACGGCAGTAAAGTCGCATTGTTTTCGCCGAACGGTTCACTGCGGGGCGAACAACTGCTGCTTATCGAGGACTTGCCCGGCAACACGCTGACGCTTGACCGTCTTTTACCGAACAAGGAAGTTGCGGTCGGCGATACTTGGAAAATCTCCGACAGCGTTCTGCGTTCGTTTCTGTCCGTTGATGCCGTTACCGAAAGCAATGTCGAAGCCGTGCTGACTGCCGTTGCCGATAAAATGGCGATGGTTGAAGTCGTCGGCGATGTCAGCGGCGTATATCTGGGAGCAGCAACGGAAATGAACATTCGGGCAAAATATCAATTCGATATGGAGCGGCAGCGGATAAACTGGCTCGGCTTGTTGATTGAAGAAGACCGCTCCGTCGGTCACGTCGGACCGGGAATGAATGTCGTTGCCCGATTGCAAGTCAAGGTGTCGCCGCTGGATGCGCCGCAGTCCTTAACGGACGATATTGTGGAAGGAATTGATGCTAAACCAAATGTTCAAACCCTGCAACTGAAATACGGCGGCGGCAAAGGTCCGTGGCGGTTCTCGCACGACCGGAGTTGGTACGTTTTTCAAGACGATGTTCAGGCGACAATTTTACGCAAACTGTCAAAAGGGGAACTGATTGCCCAATGCAACATTGCCGATATGGGCAAAGTGGATTTGAAAACAATGACAACGCTGGATAAATTTCAGAAAGAGTTAAGCAACGGTCTCGGCAAGAATTTCGGCAAAGTCGCTGCCGCCGAAGAAAAACAAAATAAAGCAGGTTATAAGGTCTTTACCGTGCTGATAGACGGTACCGTTGATGAGTTGAATCTGCGGTGGATTTACAACTTGTTGACGGACAAAGACGGACAGCAAGCGGTCGTCGTATTCGTTGTCGAAGAAGAAAATCTTGAAGCATTCGGCGATGCAGACGAAGTGCTGCTGGATACGTTCCGTTTGGGTAAGAAATAGTAATAGTCCGTTATTCATTATTCGTTAATTCACTGTCCTGTGCCGAACATTGATTGGAATCAGCAACTTCACGAGAAACACGGTATAAACACCGTGTTCTATCCGGCGGCACAACTCAATGCTGTGCCGAAGGTGCGTGTCGTGTCCGTACCGGTACCGTCTAAAATCCGGGTCAATTCGCGCAGTTGGTACTTCGATGTCGTTAACAACGGAGAATTGAAAATTGACAGGGAGGCAAACGTTCAAGAAGAAGATAATCACCAAGAAGATAATCACCGATTATCAATTATCAATTATCAATTAGACAAGAGCGACCCCGAAACGCTTACCCGTATTAAAGTCCCGCGGGACGCAATCAAAATTCAAGACCGCCTCGGCTACATTTTGCAGCCGCCGATTGAAAGTATTTTGAACCTGCCGACGCTGGAATTGCCGTTTGAACCGTTTCCGTATCAGCGGCAAGGCATTGCGTTCCTGTACAGTGCGCACTTTGCCGTTCTTGCCGATGAAATGGGACTGGGCAAAACAATGCAGGCAATCACAACGATTCGGCTTCTGCTGCGAACCGGCGAAATCCGAAGCGTTCTGCTGATATGTCCGAAACCGTTAATAAGCAACTGGCAGCGGGAATTCAAACTTTGGTCGCCGGAAATCAATATACAGGTTATCGACGGACCGCCTGCCCGGCGCAAATGGCTTTGGCAACTGCCCGGCGTTCCCGTGCGCATCGCCAATTACGAATTGCTGAACCGCGACAGAGAATTTTTCGACCCGCTGCTGGATAAAAAAAATTGTCAGCAGTTCGATTTGGTTGTTCTCGATGAATCGCAGCGGATAAAATCAAGTTCCAATGCAACATCGCAAGCCGCCAAAGCAATTTCCCGCCGGCGGAATTGGGCGTTGACCGGTACGCCGGTAGAAAATTCGCAGGAAGATTTAGTCGGCATCTTCGATTTTCTTTCGCCCGGTCTGTTGGAGTCGGGACTGCGTCCGACCGAAGTGTGCGGTATCGTCGGCGAACATATTTTACGCCGCACCAAAGATATGGTTTTAACCGACATTCCGCCGAAACTCATTCGGGACGCTATGCTGGAATTAACGCCGGAACAAGCCGAGACGTATCGGATGGCAGAAGACGAAGGGGTGCTGCGCCTCACCGAACAGGGCGACAGTGTGTCGATTCCGCAAGTGTTCGAGTTGATAATGCGGTTGAAACAAATCTGCAATTTCGACCCGGCGACCGGAGAAAGTTCCAAACTCGAACGTCTTGCCGCCGACTTGGAAGAAGTTGCCGAAAGCGGACGTAAAGCGATTGTGTTCAGCCAATGGGTGGAAACACTGTACAAACTCAAACAGCATCTCTTGCGGTTCGGCATTGCAGAGTATCACGGCAAAATACCGCACCGGCAGCGGGAAGAAATGATTGACCGGTTCCGCAGCGATAAGAACATTCACGTTATTTTGATGAGTTACGGTGCCGGCAGCGTCGGTTTGAATTTGCAATTTGCGGAGTACGTTTTTCTGTTCGACCGCTGGTGGAATCCGGCAGTGGAAGACCAAGCCATCAACAGGGCGCACCGCATCGGGGCGGCTGGTCCCGTTACCGTTACGCGGTTTATCTCGGAAAATACGGTAGAGGAACGCATCAACCGGGTTCTCGAAGAAAAGCGGGAATTAGCGGAAACGATTTTATCCGGCGCGCAGGGAATGAATTATTCGTCGGGCTTGAATCAGGATGAATTGTTCGGTTTATTCAATTTGCGTGTGCCGCCGAAGTTGAAAAAAGCGGCATAGTCATTTTTTGTGTTAGAAAAGTATCTCCATATTAAATTTCCCGATGCAACTTCCGCAGCAACTTTACGAAACCCGGACGCTGGACAGCAGCGGACTAAAAACACTGCTCGAAACACAGACATTCGATAAAGAACTGACTGCTCTTGCGGATGCGGTGCGCAGAGAATACTACGGCACCGCCGTCTATCTGCGCGGACTGATAGAATTCACCAACTACTGCAAAAACAACTGTCTGTACTGCGGTATCCGAAATGAAAACCGAAACCTCGAACGCTACCGGTTAACCGAAGAAGAAATTCTGTCGTGCTGCAAAAACGGTTATGAATTAGGATACCGGACATTTGTCCTGCAAGGCGGTGAAGACCCGTTTTACACGGAGGACGCTGTTACCGGTATCGTAAAAAAAATTCGCTCCGGCTACCCCGATTGTGCTGTTACGCTGTCGCTCGGTGAACATCCGGCTGAAACTTATCAACGCTGGTTCAATGCCGGAGCAAACCGGTATCTACTGCGGCACGAAACGGCAAACAATGAACATTACCGCAAAATGCATCCGGCAACAATGAGTTTGCTCAACAGAAAAGAGTGCTTGTTCCACCTGAAAAAAATCGGCTATCAGGTCGGCAGCGGTTTTATGGTCGGTACGCCGTTTCAAACAACGGAATGTCTGATAGACGATTTGCGGTTCTTACAGGAGTTGCAGCCGGATATGATTGGTATCGGTCCGTTCATTTCGCATCGGGACACGCCGTTTAAGGATTTTCCAAACGGAAAATTGCGGCTGACGCTTCGGCTGATTTCGATTTTGCGGTTGATGTTTCCTTACGCATTGATTCCGGCGACAACGGCGTTGGGAACGATTGACCCGCAGGGACGGGAGTGGGGTTTGCGCAGCGGGGCGAACGTGGTGATGCCGAATTTATCGCCGGTAGCAGTTCGGAAGAAGTACGAGTTGTACGACAATAAAATCTGTACCGGCGAAGAGGCAGCGGAGTGCCGGGCGTGTTTGGGGCGGCGTATCGCCCGTGCCGGCTACGAAGTGGTATCGGACATCGGCAATGTGAAAAAACACAGTTAGTGTCCGCATTTTTCCGCAACACTCTAATTACAACCTATATTTCTATGTAATTCCATTGCGTTGTCAAAAATCGGAGGCAGCAATGTCCGAACATCGCATACTCGATTTTTCATCGAGTCCATACCGCCTGCATATTCGGTACGAACAGTTAGTCATCGAACCGGAAAACGGTTCCAAACAGACCGTTCCGCTTGAAGAAATTGCCGTTGTTCTCGTTTCGCATCGGAAAATATCTTTCACGCAGGCAGTTCTCGAAGGAATTGCCGAACACGGCGGGATTCTTATCGCTTGTAATCACAAATCGCTGCCCGTCGGCGTTTATACACCGCTTGCTGCGCATTGCGAGCCGGCACAACGAATTCAAATGCAAATCACAACGTCCGAACCGCTCTTGAAAAAAGCGTGGAAACAAATCGTCCAAACGAAAATCCGCAATCAAGGAACACTGCTCAACAAACTTCACGGCAGCGATTACGGACTAAGCGGTTGGTCAAAACGTGTCCGCAGCGGCGACCCGCATAATGTCGAAGCATACGCCGCCAAACGCTATTGGAAACATCTGTTTTACGAGCGGGATTCTGTGAATCCCGCTTTTCGGAGAGACCGCACCGGCGATGACTTCCGTAATCTTGCCCTCAATTACGGCTACGGCGTATTGCGTGCTGCCGTTGCACGCGCCGTTTGTGCTGTCGGCTTTCATCCGGCAATCGGTTTGCATCATCACAACAAGTACAACGCTTACTGTTTAGCAGACGATTTAATGGAACCGTTCCGCCCCGCCGTTGACGAAGCGGTCTATATGTTAACTCCAGCCGCTTGCGGCGGAGAGTTAACCTCCGAAATCAAACAGCAACTTCTTGCTCCGCTGCTGGGACGTTTCCGAGTCAACGGCGAACTCGAAACGTTGTTCGATGCGTCAACGCAACTTGCTGAATCGTTAGTCAACTTTTTCGATAAACGGTGTAAAAAACTCCGCTTGCCGGACAGTTGCGAAGTGTATGAAGAACCGAAACCGTTTTAATTATGCCGAAACAACAACACATTTTTTCAGGGTACAAAAATATGTGGTTAATTGCAATGTTTGACTTGCCGGTCAAGACGAAGAAGGAACGCAAAGTGGCGAACAACTTCCGCAAGGATTTAATCAAGGATGGTTTCACGATGATGCAGTTGTCGGTGTATATGCGGTTCTGCACGAGTGAAGAGAATGCGCAAACGCATCGGCGGCGAATCAAAAAGATGTTGCCGGAGAGCGGAAGTGTTCGGGTGTTGACGCTTACTGACCGGCAATTTGAGAAAATGGAAAATTACATCGGTACGATTTCGTCCGAAAACGAAAAGAAACCGCGACAGTTAGCGTTCTTTTAGGAACAACCAAGAGCGGGACACATAGCGCAGTGAAGTGTCCCGATGTTGTATAAAATTATTGGGACGTTTCGTTTCACTACACATCCCGCTCTTGGTGACAAGTTATCACTTTTTATCAGAAAAGCGGGAACACATTGCCAAGTACGTCAACCTCCACTGGAAACAAACGACCTTTCAACGATTGCAGATTTGGATAGGCAACCGTTCCGTATTTTTGTTGATATTCTGGCGAAAGGATTTTATGTTGCCAAGGTCTGGCATCCGTTTGATGTTGAATTTTCATTCTTCCATCCGTATCAATTCCGCGGATAATAAACACTTCACCGGCTTCTTCCTTTCCCGCTAACGCTTTTTGCCTGTCCATAATGCTGCGGTAAATCTTGACGCAATCGCCCTTATGCAATGCAAACAAAAAGTTCTTCCTACAATCGGGATTGACTGCCGGTTTTCCAAACCGCAAACGCTGATGAGCCGTGTAAAGCGAAACAACTTCAGCCTCCCAATTCTTTTCGCCTTTCTTGCCGAGAACCTCATACACTTCGATATGATGATTGTCGCCGCTCTTATAATTGCGGTCTATAACTGAACTTTCCGTTGCCGGTATCTGTACTTTGCAATTTTCTTTCAATTCCTGCTTGGACGGCTGCTCATCGTGTAGTCCGCCCGCTACCCGC
>JAISJZ010000322.1 GCA_031261125.1 Planctomycetaceae bacterium
AAGTTGACCGCCCCGACAAAACCGGCGAAGGGTCCCATATAATCGTAACTATGCAGTTGCTTCATCGGGATACCCTGCTTCTGCACGACATACTTTTCTTTGACACCTGCACAAACCAAATCCGGTTTGTAATACTCGATTAACTTTTCCATTTCGTATTGATTGCAATCATCAATTACCAGCGAACCGTTTGCCATCTCCGGCATCATTCCCCGATAATCGTTCATCGTGAAACCGGCGGCTTCCATTGATGCCTGACGTTCCGGTGTCAAACGCGGGTTATACCGTGTTTCATCGGCAGTTACAGTCAACTCTTCGATGTTCCGTGAATCGGCATCAACAACGATGTTCGGTAACACCCTTCGTCCTTCGTAATCGTCCCTGTGAGCGAATTCATAACCGGCGGCAATCGTTTCCACGCCGATTTCCCGAAGCAATTCCTGATAATGATGAGCGCGGGAACCGCCGACAAAAAGCAACGCCTTCTTACCTTCGCAACGGGGACGGAGGATTGCCTGCACTTTTTCGACTTCCGCCATTTCCTTGTCGATGAAGTCATTCGTTTGCTTGAGCAATGCGGCATCATCGAAAAACGAAGCGATTTTGCGGAACGATTTTGCTGTTGCCGCGGCACCGACTAAATTGACTTTGAACCACGGGATGCCGTATTTCGTTTCCATCATTTCGGCGAGATAATTGATAGACCGATGGCACATCACAACGTTGAGGTCAGCGGTGTGTGCCGAGGCAAACTCGTCATACACCGAATTACCGGAGAACGTGGAATGAAGAGTAACGCCGCATCCTGCGGCAATCCGTTCAATCTCGAAAGCATCGCCCCCGATGTTATATTCTCCGAGAATGTTTAACCGGAATTTTCCTTCCTTGGGTGTATCAAGTTGACCGACAACGTCGGTGAACACTTTGTTGTTGGCGATGTGGTGACCAGCGGATTGCGAAACGCCTTTGTATCCTTCGCAAGAAAAACCGAAGATGTTAATGTCGGGATACTTTTCTTCCGCCGCTCTGGCAACGGCGTGAACATCGTCTCCAATTAACCCAACAGGACAGGTTGCGAAAATTCCAATCGCCCTTGGATGAAAAATGGCAACGGCTTCATCAATCGCCGCCATCAACTTTTTCTCACCGCCGAAAACAATTTCGTCTTCCTGCAAGTCCGTTGATAAGGCATACGTCATATAATTCGTATCCTCCAACGTTTTCGGACGAGTTTTATTTCGGCGAGTGAGCCAACTGTAAAATCCGCAGCCGATAGGACCGTGTGTGATTTGTAAAATATCGCGGGTCGGTCCCAACACCACGCCTTTGCAGCCAGCGTAGGCACAGCCCCGCATACTGATAATACCAGGGGCGGTGCGGGTATTGGCAAGAATCTCCGGCACAGCATCATCTTCACCGATTTTATTTATGACAATTTGCCGCTGCCGCTTCTTGCCAACCTTCGGCGGATAGTTTTCGAGAACTTCTAATTTGAACTGTTCACCGGGAATCGGGAGTTCAATATCTTTAATACTCATTGGTTCGTTATGGTAATGTGTCTTCGTTATTGGTCTAATGTTTCATCGCCGCTTTGTCCGTCTCTGACCCGAATGGATTCCATCACGGGCAAAACGAAAATTTTCCCATCACCGCTTTCACCGGTCTGATTGACTTGAATAATCGCTTTCACAACTTTTTGAACATCACGGCTGGGAAGGATTATGGAAATCTTACGTTTCGGAACGAGCCGACCAACCATCACGTATGAGGGGTCAATGTCATCGTATTTCGGTTTGCCCGTAGTTTTATTTTCAATGTAACCCTTGCCGCGTCCGAGTACATCTTTGACGTGCATCGAGTTGACACCAATTTCAACAAGGGCTTCTTTCGTCTTATTGATTTTATCCATTCGGATAATTGCGATGACTTCTTTCATTGAGCGTCCTCCGTTTCTTTGTAGCCGGAACTGACGGTATAAACTTCATCGACAGGCGAGATAAAAATCTTGCCGTCACCGAAAGCCCCTTGAGTACTTCGGGCGACTTCAATGATTTTCGTAACGACAAAATCTTTGTCTTTGTTCGCAACGACCATCATAATCATCACCTTGGGAATTTCATCGTAGGTAACGTTTCCGATTTTGATGCCCCGCTGTTTGCCGCGTCCTGTTACGCTAATTCTTGTAACAGCCGGAAAACCGTCAGCCATCAAAGCCGCAAGAACGGCATCAACTTTTTCGGGACGAATAATTGCACGAATCATTAACATAGTAGTTAGTTGAGGTTAGGGGTTAGGGAGCAGGGGTTAGGGGATAGGGGGCAGTGGATAGTATAAAACAATCTGTTATCCGTTATCCGTTATCAACTATCCGTTAATCTGCAATGCCGAATTCCATCAATAGGGCTTCGAGTTCTTGGATTTCCAACGGATTCGGAATGACAAACTTTTGATTGTTGCTAATCGCCGAGGCGAGTTTGCGGTATTCGTCGGCTTGCGCAGCAGTCGGGTCATAATCAATGACCGTCTTCTTGTTGATTTCCGCTCGCTGTACCAGATTATCCCGCGGGACGAAATGAATCATCTGCGTTCCCAACTTGGCGGCAAGGGCTTCAATCAACTCGGCTTCGCGGTCAACCTTTCGGCTGTTGCAAA
>JAISJZ010000351.1 GCA_031261125.1 Planctomycetaceae bacterium
GTAGTTGTTACGGAAATTTGCTCCCGTTTTCGTCAAGATTCACAGCCACTCCTCATTCGATTTCAACCGTGTTCGGTATATTTATCGTTTTGTTTTGGGATCGTACCAATGAAAATACTGCGAATGTTCTCTCTCAATTTTTTGGCAGAATTTTATTGAGAAGTTTTCTCACCACTTTTTTTCCAAGGAAAGAGAGCAGATTGAACTTTGTTTTCAAACGTTGTTTTCCCCTTTTTTTACACGTTTTACACGGACGTAACGATGCAACGGCCCCATTGACGCGAATGCCTTCCTCCACGAGAAATTGGAGGCACTTATTCAAGAATTCGACCAAGTCGGCGACAATTCTCCACAAGGTCAGGTTCTCCATAACCTCGATGTCTTTCTCTTTGTCAAAGGACGAAAGCGGTAACGACAGTGAACAATCACATCCGTCTTACCCGTACTTATCGGCACTGCGATGCTTGCAAGACCAACGGTTTCCCTGTCGATAAGTTCCTTGGCAGCGGCAGTGGTTACACAGACGGAGAGTGAAGCGGTTGATCACCTACACCGTCGGCACATCGTCGTACCGACACGCTGCCGAAATTGAAGCAAAGTTACAAAATAATCCTGCCGTCCGCAAGGACTTTCAGAAAGCGAAAGGCGATACCGAATTCACGTCGTTTTTATTCGGCAACCCGGCGGAGTGTTTGGATATATTTCACGCCTTGGAAAACATTAGTAAGTTCGGGAAGGTTCTTTATAAGGACGCGGAAGAGTTTCAAGAATGGTTTGAGACGATGCGGCTGGTGTTGTTGCAAGACGACTTTCGTCATTATCGCAACCTTGTTTCTAACAAACAACACGGCTGAACGCCTATTCCGTCTTAAACGAAATCTGAAATTCGGCATCTATACTTTCTTTCGACTGAAAAGTGACCGCAACAGTATTGTCCGGCTCATTTTTGATAGTAACCGGAATCGAACAACGTTCGAGATGATATTTTTCAGGAATATGCAAACGCATCGTTAACGGAAAGTTTCCGACAAGACGAATTTTCCCTTTGAGCGTTTTATTGTTTTCATCCCATTTATAGTCCAGTATTTCCTGACCTGTTTGGGCAAGATGGCGGTCACTGCCAATCCATTGCGGAATGGAACTATCACGATGAATCACAATCACCCTGACACCGTGAACAGGAACCTGCATCAATAGGGTATTGTTTTCAATCTTGACCGGTTTTTGCGTCCAGAATTCATAACCCAGATATTGACCATCGGGGAGTCCCAACTCTTGTACCGAAACCCCAATATCGTGCGGCGAAGCGTCAAGCCAATTAAAAAGAGCAACAACATTATAATCGCCCAATTTGTCGTGATGCACACTCAAATTCCAGACGGGCAGCATAGCAAAATAAGGATACAAACTTCCCGGACGAACATCCGCCGCCGGCAGTGTTTGCTGCAACATTTTCATTTGTTCATCAGTCAAACCGGCTAATTTATCGCCGAAAAATGTTACTTGTCCCGGCAAAGCGACAATCGTTGCCGAAGTCCGGGCTTCTTCCAGCGGTAGGTCTCGCACAAGTAACGTATCTGGGTCGGCATACAAAACAATATTGTGCGTAAATATCTGATTCAATGTACAACGTCCTTGATTCATCACATTTGCCCATTTGACAGGTTCGTTCGGATGAACAATATCCGCTCCAAGCCGAGCGGCATCCGCATACTTTGCTTCCGGTCCCGATGTGTGTCCCTGACACGCAAGGAAAATACGGTCATCACCAATTCCGGCACGAAAATTCTGAACACATAACTCAAAAGGATTCGGGCAGGACGTATCACTAAAACATTCTTTTATTTCCGGTCGTTCGTAAAGATGCGCCCCGTATCCGTCTGACCTTCCCGACATCCCGTCAATTTTGAAAAATTCGTATCCCCAATCGTGAGATGCCTTATTGAATATTTGTTTCAGATGTTCGCGGGCTTCTGCAACAGAGGGGTCGAGCGTGTATTTTCCATTCCACGAGCCAATCGGCAAACCGTCTTTACGATGTAAAAACCAATTTTTGTGCGAATGATAAAATTCTTCATTTCCTGTACCGAAAGGAGCCATCCACAAACCCGGTCGAAAACCCAGCGCACGAATATCGTCCGCTAATTTTTTCATCCCGTCGGGAAACTGTTCTTCATTAACTTCTAAATTCATATTGTAGAATTTACTCACCGGTAATTGTTCGGAGTTACCTTGCCAGGATTCGATAGACCAAATTTCGCAGCCGAAGGGCTGGAGATATTTCTTCCCTATTTTCGCTTCATTCAGGTTGTCTTCCGCCGTTGCCTTGTCGAAATAGGTGTTCCAGGACATCCAACCGGTAGGAACTTTCGGGCAACGCTTACGGTCAATAGCGTGGTAATAGGGAACATATCTCTTCTTAAAATAGTCGGACTCAATACTGAACGTAAATTCGGCTTCTGACGGCAGATGAATCTGACCGGACATATCGACTGCGAAATGTCCTTTTGATAACGTACGAATTTGTAACTGTGCTGCCGTTAGTTGGAGGACGGTATCGTTTTCCGGGGAGAACAGAGAATCATTCAAGCGGGAGTCCGCATTTTCGGTTTGAAGCGGTAAAACTCTTTCATTCGTTTGCGGTTTCGTTCGACAAGGAAAACCATCTTTCAAAAAAGCAATTTTCCCTGAAAACGACAACATACCGGGATAAGATTGTGCCGTCCGATGATAGAAGTGCAATTTGATGCTTTCGCCGTTAGGGACAAAGACGATGTATCCCTGCACGTTATTCTTCGTATCGACCAGCGCAAACCGATTGGCAACACCATCGCGTGACGGTGAAATTGTCCATACGTTGCCGTCCGAATTAAAGGACAATTTTCCCGTAATGGCAATTTGTCCGTTCTTTAACGACAACTCATCTTTGTTCAATTCAACAGACCACTGTGCCGCCTGAACCAATCCGGTAAAAAGAAGGATACTGATTGTCAAAATTTGACGTGAACTCATTGGTTTTATTCTTTGCTGCAATGTTTTATGATTCCATTGTAACGATGCCGGATGTCCGCCGCAATCGCCAACGGAACACTCCGCCGCTGACGAACGGGAAATCATCAGGACGAACTATCGCCCGGTGGAAAGTAAATCAACGAAGGCAATCTTCGCAAAGTACGCATTACAGCGGCAGCGCACGGACACCGAGATTGTTGCCGTTGATGCGGGGAGCGTTATCACTGGGACGATTGACGATGACCGGCTTTCCGTCTTTTCCTTGAACGACCAGCGTTGTCGAACCGCCGCCGTCGAGATTCAGAC
>JAISJZ010000379.1 GCA_031261125.1 Planctomycetaceae bacterium
GATGGAACGGCACGGCGGGTTTTCCCGATTACGAATCAACAATGGTTCGTATCAATACTACGAGACGAGCAATTCCAGTGTTCTCGGCGCAGCATACGGCAACGGATTCCGTACCCCGCAGCAACGCAAAGGAGCCGGAAGAAACTGGGTCATCGGCGTTCGGAACACGGTAGCGGAAAATAATAATGCTACTGTAACAACGTCGTCAACCGTTTCAACACCGGTATCGACACCAATATCGGCGACACCGGTGACAGGTTCTACGGTTGTCGCTACGAATTCAGTTTCCAACCAGACAAACAACAACGATGATAAACAAAACAGCAACGAGAGTAACAACGGCTTGCCCGTTTTGCCGAACTATGATGACTAACTGTATGTAAGGTAGGTTGCCTACCTTGAATTGGAACTATAACCCTTTTCAACAACCTTTTAACAAGGAGAAAAACGATGACTTTCAGAAAGAATGCTTTTGTGTTCCTAACCGCTGTTTGCCTTTTGCTCGTAACGTTCACAGCGGGGCAGACGCAAACGCCGCGAACTCCGCCGCGATTGAAGATGATTGGACCTGCCACGCAACAACAGCAACAACAGACAGCAGGACCACGTCCAACCCCGACTCGCTGTCCAAAGTGCGGACAAATTTATTATGAGGGACGAGTTCCACACGTTTGTCCGCCACGAATGATTACTTGCCACAAATGCAGACAACAATATCAGGAAGGAACCAACCACGTTTGTCCGCAGCCGCCAGGACCGCGTTTGATTCCTTGCCCCTACAATTGTGGGAGGGAGTTCGGAGTGATAGCACTGGAACTCCATAAACCTAATTGCCCGAACCGCCCGCAAGATGTTAATTGGGTGCGTTGCCGAACTTGCGGACAAACTTTTAAGAGCGGAACAAGGCATATCTGTCCGGGACCGCCGAATAAAACAGAAGAAGAGGAGCCGAACGTTGTCGAAGTTGAACCCAATGAAATAGTGCCGCAGACACCGACCCAACCGCCTGTGATTCCATCGGGAAATACAAGCCACGCATTGGCGGCTCGCCCGGATTTGCCGCAGTACAAGAATACGCAAAAGATAATCCATACAATAATCCGTCTCACGGGACAAGAGGTCCTTGATGAACTGGACAGTATAGATGTCAATCCGTATGTTGACGCGCTTCCCCAGCCGCCATTCATTACGCAAGATATTACGGACATTAAAACTGGAATTGCGAATGGCGATCCTGATAAAGTTAAGGCGGCACTGGATGGAAAAGGACCACCACCGACAGAGGCAGAAAAGGACACCTTGATTGGTCTTGCACAAGTGAGGGATGCAGTAAAAAATGGAAAACCAATTCCGGGGTCTGTTATCGACAAACTAGGGAAGGATACCACAGGTCTTGTCAAACCGGGATTGATTTCCAGTTTGAAAACCCTGAAAACCTTGCAAAAGATTGATTGGATTTTCCGCGCTGCGATTGATATTCTCACGGGCGGCGGTTCTTTGGGTGGAATGGGGACTGGTTTTCCGACGGGGACTGTTCCAATCGTTCCCGTTCCCGGAGTGCCGTTTGGCGTGGTATTTCCGTTAGGCGGAGGTGTTTGGGGAATGGGAACAGACGGACTGAGCAGCGCGCCGCCGATTGGTATCTATCAGGGATACCTTCCGCAACCTCCGGTCTATTCCGGCAGTGCGGCTGTTGCCGACACCGCAGCAGGAGCAGCACCCGCAGTCATTGAGAATTCCACTGACAAAACGATTGAATACTACTGGAACAATAGTAATCGCATCCAGAAAATTCCGGCGAATTCATGGAGTTCGTTTGGAGATGTTGGCAGTGCCACGGGAATCAGAATACGGAAAGCAGGTACCCAAAAATGGGAGAAATTCGATTTCACGGCGGGAGCATATAGCGTTGTTGATTCGGTCGATAACAGCATCACGTTAGAGCCGGCACCCACGAAAATTACGTTCTCAAGTCCGGGCAATCCGATACCTTTCAAACTTTATGTTGATGGAACGAAGTTCACGATTGAGCCGGGGAAGCCGTTAGAATTAAAGAAGACAGACGGCGGTAACGGCGTGATGCAGATTCGTTTTGCCCGCTCGCCGGATAAAGAGGACGTTGCCGAACACATCGTCGGAGGAACGCAATCGTTTGAGATTGGAGTTGATAAGTCCACCGGCAAATTCAAGTTGTTCCCCGGCGGAACGACGCAAGTGGAACCGCCTGAACCGAAACAGAATGTTACGGTAGCCAGTTCGATGATTGCCTACGACGACACGAAAATCACCTCCGCCAATGTCAGCGACCTGCCCGTGCTGCCGGATTACGATTAGGCACCGTAAAACAATAAAACTGCTCTTGACAAGGTAAAAGAGACGCAAATTCGTCGTTTTTTGAACAAATTTTGGGTGGGTTATTGTTTTAAGATGCCTTAGTGCATTTCAAGAACGGGACGTGCAGGGCGGTACTTCGCCGAAACGTGCATCGGGACACGCCGCTTCGCTGCGTGTCCCGCTCTTGGAGAGAATAAAAATTTTACGCTCCGCCCGCAACGGTGTCAGGCAGATTGACACTGTGGAATTTGTAATTAGAATTGCAGTCTTTACAACAGCAATGATTTTCGTATCGTTGCCGACACGGAACCGCAGAATTTTACGGTTCCGCCCATCCCCGGTGGTCAAAGCGACGAAGCACTTGATCTGGGAACGGTGAATGTGAAAGACCGGTGATGGTAAAAGACGGTTTCGGAAGTTCCCTTATGATTTCAATTCTGCAATCATCTGTTTCGTTGCCGCTTCAACCGCCTGTTCCCAATTTTTTTCACCGAACTGCGAACGGAACGGCTCTTTCTGATACGCAAAAATAATACCGCGGGAATTATTGATGACAGCACCCAAACCGTCGCTGTCAAACGCCGCCGCCGCATCCTTCGCTGCCCCGCCCTGCGCCCCAAATCCCGGTACCAAAAACCAGCAATTCGGCATCGCCGCCCGCAATTCCGCTAACTGTTCGGGATACGTTGCCCCGACCACCGCCCCAACACTGCCGTACTTCCCGCTCTGCGGCTTCGTTTCCAGTGAAATTTTCTGAACGTACTCCGCAATATGGCGGTACAGCGGTTTGCCGTCGATTTGCAAGTCCTGCAACATTCCGCCGCCCTTATTCGACGTTTTCACCAAAACGAAAATACCCGCGTTCCGTTGTACTGCCGTTTTTACAAACGGTTCAAGCGAGTCATCACCGAGGTACGGCGACACCGTCAGCGCGTCCGCTTTCCACGGTGAATCCTTGCCGAGAATACCGGCAGCGTATGCTTCCGCTGTCGAACCGATGTCGTTGCGTTTGCCGTCAAAAATCACAACCAAGTCCTTGGACCGGGCATATTGAATGACATTTTCCAGCGTTTGCATCCCGGCGGCACCGTACTGCTCGAAGAACGCCGCCTGCGGTTTCACCGCCGGAACAAGCGGCGCAACGATGTCGATGATTCGGCAGCAGAAGTATTCAAACACGGACGAGACCGCAACGCAATCCTTCGGCGGGATGTTCGTCCGAAGGGATTCCGGCAGCGATTCGAGCCGCGGGTCAAGTCCGACAAGGACGGAATTCTTCTTTTGTTGAACTGCCTTCGTTAGTAATTGAGAAAACGTCATAATTGTTGCCGGGCGGCTTGCCGCCGTAGGAGTCATTTACTTTCCAATTTCAATACCCGCAGCATTGCCGGCGGCGGGGTCTGCGGATGAGGACGGTCGCGGTTCGTTTCCTGCGTCTCCCACCGCATCACATAACGGACATCGCCGCTCTTGTACGGTCTGTCCACATCTGCCCTGTCCCACGCACTATGCCGCTGTATTCCCTCGAATTTCAATTCAACCGCATTGACTTCTTTCGGAAACTGCACCGGCGACGGCGCACGTTCTTTCATCGCCAATGTCTTTTCGTCCAAAAACCAGCGACCGCTGCGCTCTTTTTCCCGATGGCTGAATGTTTGAACGAGTTTGCCGTCCTGAATCTCTACCGCCCCGAACGAAACCTCACCGATAATCGAACCACCGCCTTTGAACTCCCAACGGTACGACCACTGCGTCGCCTGATAATACTTCCATTGTCCGTCTTCCAATCGGGCGTTATACACCTGATAATTGCCCTTTTCGTCGTATTTGCCGTAAGAGAGAATCACCCTGCCCTGCGCGTCGAAACCGATGCGCTGTGCCGGGTTGAGCAGTCCTTCACCGGGCTGAGCAGCATCAATAATTTCACCGGTCTTCAACTTAATCGGCAGCGCAACCGGCTCGCCTTTGCTGTTCTCCCAATGCCGCAAATCCTTGCTCCGGGCGTAGGAAAAATCGTGATTCGTCGCACAATCCGGCGTATCCCGCCACATCCAGCAGATATGATAATAACCGCCGGGACCGACGACCGGTGTATGAAAATAGGCATTCATCAATCCTTCGCCGTCAAACATCGGTTCGTCAAACAGCCGGCTCCACGTCTTCGTATCGGGATTGTAAATGTTCCAAAGCGTGTTGCCGTTGCCGCTGCCCCCGTCCCGGTAATTGAACAACAGTTCCTTATTCGGTCCGGTTAAGAATTGCGGATAAGTACAGCGTTTTTCCAATTCGCCGGTCATTTCCGGGATTTGCTTAAGCGATTCGATGTCCAGCGGTTTTTCGCTGCGGAAGTATATCAGCGGAGCACAGTGCATATTACCGGAAACGTGCAGATACTTATCCCGGTCTAATGTCATTGTAATATAATTATGCGAATCCCAGCCGATTTTGGACGGCAAACGTTTGAATGTCCACTTCGTCTCATCGGTTTTGCGCTGCGCAACGCTCATATTGCGTTCGGCATCGTAGTACGCAAGGAATTGCATATCGCCGTCCGTCAACAGCGCAAACCCGACGGGATGTCCCGACCAAACCGGTTCCACGTCAATCCGCCGCGTGAGTTGATACGAAACCTGTGCTTCGGCACTTCGGCACAAAACAAAAACAATAAACAGCAGGAACAGACGGTGATAAATCATCATTAGGAATGTTAAGGGTACTTCTAAAACTATTTTCAACGGGGAGTTTTTAGAAACTCCCTCAACGTAAAAATAAGGCGGTAATGCTGTCCGGTGCCGCCGCAACTTCTTCCGGCGTTCCGGCGGCAGTAATGTACCCGCCCGCTTCGCCGCCTTCCGGACCCAAATCAATAATGTAATCCGCCTGACGTATCACGTCAAGATGATGTTCCGCAGCAATCACTGTACTGCCCGCATCGACAAGAGCGTTCAGCATCACAAGCAACTGCTGAACGTCGCGCCGATGCAGCCCCGTTGTCGGTTCGTCAAGAACGTACAACGTTCCTGCTGCCCCGTGTTCCGCCTGCGGACGTGCCAACTGTGCTGCCAATTTCAGCCGCTGCAATTCGCCGCCGGAAAGCGTTGACGTTGACTGCCCCAATGCAAGATAACCAAGACCGGCACGCTGACAACATTCCAAAACACGGTGCATCTTCGGAAAGTTCGCAAAAAATTCATCGGCATCGTCAACAGACATTTCCAAAACATCGGCAACGCTTTTGTTCCTGTACTTAATTTCCAGCGTTTGCCGGTTGAACCGTTTGCCGCCGCACGCCGGACAAACCGCCTCGGTATCGTAAAGAAAATCCGATTCAATTTTCTCCGTACCGGTTCCCAAACAACTTTCGCAGCGACCGCCGCCCTGTTTGGCGTTGTAATTGAAACTGAATCTATTGGCAGTATAACCCCGCTGTTTTGCCTCTTTCGTTAACGCAAACACTTTTCGGATTTCATCGAACACGCCGGAATACACCGCAGGGCAACTGCGTATCGAACGTCCCATCGGCATTTGGTCAACGTCAATCACTTTTTCGATAAACTCCGTACCGGTAATGGCGCAATTTTTTAGCAGCGGTTTATCCGCTGCCTTTAATGCCGGTACCAACGTATCGTTCATCAGCGAACTTTTCCCGCTGCCGCTCACGCCGGTAATGCAGATGAACGTTCCCTGCGGAAACGAAACGGTAATGTCTTTCAGATTATTCTGCGTACAGTGATGAAGTATGACAGATTTTGTCAGGTCTATTTTGCGCTGTGTTTTAGCGGCGGATTTTAATCCGCTGCCAACGGAACAAGTCCCGCCGCTAACTATTTCCCCGCCGCGTTTTCCGGCACCCGGTCCGATATTAACAACATAATCCGCCGCTTCGATAAACGCTTCATCGTGTTCGACCGCTATCACCGTATTGCCCTGTGTTTGCAGTGTCCGCAGTGCGTCCAGCAAACGCTGATTATCCCGCTGATGCAAACCCGCCGACGGTTCGTCCAGCACATAACAAACGCCGGTCAACGCATTACCCAGCGCGTTCGCAAGCCGGACACGCTGCCATTCCCCGTTGCTCAACGTATCGGCAGCCCGGTCAAGCGTCAAATAATTCAAACCGGTCTTGTCCATAAACCGGAGACGATTAACAATCTGCTCAACAACCGGTTTAGCAATACCTTGTTTATCTTCCGCTATCGCAGCGTTTTGAAAAAAATCGTTTAACTCTTCAATCGTTTTACTTTGCAATTCAAGAATCTTCAACTTGCCGAAAAGCACGTTCCGCGATTCCTGACGCAATCGGGAACCCTGACATTCGGGACATTGCTCATCCTGTTCGTCATTACGGACGCTGCCGGTGCCTTCGCATTTCGGACACGCTCCGTAGGGACTGTTGAAATTAAACGTCCGCGGTTTCAATTCCAGATAACTGATATTGCAGTTCGGACAAGCGTACTTGGTACTAAACGGAATATCGGAGGAAGAAGCAGGAAGTGAAATAATCACCGTTCCTTCGCCGTGCTTCAGTGCCAGTTGCAGCGACTCTCCAAGCCGGGATTCGATGCCGTCTTTCACCACAAGCCGGTCAATTACCGCTTCGATGTTGTGTTCTTTCTTTGCGTCAATTTTCGGCAGCGGCTCAATGTCCAGCAATTCACCGTCAACTCTTGCTCTGATGAACCCCGCTTTTTGAATCTTCTGAAATATTTCGGTCTGTTCTCCTTTGTGTCCGCGGATAATCGGGGCAAGCAGCATCAGCCGGGTACCTGCCGGCAACTTCATTATTTCCTGTTGAATCCGCTGCGGGGACTGCCGTTGAATCGGATGTCCGCATTGATAACAATGAGCAGTGCCGCACCGGGCATAAAGCAGCCGCAGGTAATCGTCAATTTCTGTCAGCGTTGCAACGGTACTTCGGGGGTTGTGTCTCCGTCCCCGCTGGTCAACAGCAACGGTCGGCGGCAGTCCTTGAATCCGGTCAACGTCCGGCGGTTTAATGTTCCGCAAAAATTGCCGGAACTGTACTGACAGTGTTTCAAGATACTGCCGCTGTCCTTCGGCAAAAACCGTATCGAACGCTAAGGAACTTTTGCCGGAACCGCTGACACCGGTAATGACCGTAAATTGTCCGCGGGGAATGTCCAGCGTAATATTTTTCAGGTTGTGCGCTCTTGCACCTTCTATGCGGATGAACTTTTGCATCGGCTAACCGTTTTTCTTTTCGTAAAACACCCGTTGGGCTTTGCCTTCCTGCCGCGGCAACTCGCCGGGCTTGAATATGTCGCCCTTCGGTGAAAAACCGAGTTTCTCCTTCAAATGTTTCTCCACCATATAACCGGTTACGCCCTCCTGTGCTTCGACGTTAACCCGGATGTCTTTCACGCCGTTTGTGTCCTCGATAATAATCTGGTAATGCGGCAAAACACCGGGAATTTCCATCAGCGCATCTTCCACTTGTTTCGGGAAAAAGTTCACACCCTTGATAATGAGCATATCATCGGTGCGTCCGACAATCGGACTGATACGGATATGTGTCCGTCCGCAAACGCACTTTTCCCGTGAAACGATTTTCGACAAGTCGCCGGTCTTGAACCGAATCACCGGCAACGCTTCACGGGTCAATGATGTTACGACAACTTCGCCGATTTCGCCGTCCGGTACGTTTTTGCCCGTTGCCGGGTCGATAATTTCTGTAATGTACTGGTCTTCCCAAACGTGAATCCCGCAATGAGCGGGACAGTCCATTCCCAGTGTTCCGACACCGCCGGTTTCCGTCATTCCGTAAATATCGAACGCTTCGATGCCCAGTTGCGATTCAATCGTCTTCTTCATACTGTCCGAAAAACTTTCGGCACCGAAAATGCCGATTTTTAACTCCGGTAATTCGGCATTGTGTTCGTGCAGCAATTCGATAATCCGAATCATATACGACACCACGCTGCCGAAGACCCGTGTACCGAAGTCCTTCGCAAGGCGGATTTGCCGCTCCGTGTTGCCCGAACCGGTTGGAATGATAAACAGGTTCGCTTTGCGTGCGCCGTGATACATACCGAAACCGCCGTTAAACAGTCCGAAGGACGGCATAATTTGAACGGGGTCGCCCGGCTGTGCGCCCGCCATCACATAGCATCGCGCCATACATTCCGCCCATTGGTCAAGGTCGGCAGCATTGTACGGCATCACTATCGGCGTACCGGTCGAACCGGAACTCATATGGATTTCCCTAATGTCTTTTTTGTCAATGCAGCACATTCCGAGCGGATACGTTTTCCGCAGGTCTTCCTTGT
This sequence comes from Planctomycetaceae bacterium, assembly GCA_031261125.1. GTDB lineage: Bacteria > Planctomycetota > Planctomycetia > Pirellulales > Thermoguttaceae > WRKP01. The sequence continues at coordinate 8,622 of JAISJZ010000379.1, forward strand.
TAATCGTCGGCAACTTTTGCAAATCATCCGGCGATTTAATGTCATCGGCGTTGGCTAAACCTGCGGCGGCGTACCGCTGCCGATAGTAATCGTTATACGTCAGAACCCGGCGGACGGTCTCGCGGAGAAGTTGCAGGTGCCGGCTGCAGAGTTGGTCAGGAGACATTGTTTCCGCATCGGGATTGAAGTAGTTGTATTGAGACATCGGTCTATTCGCCGGCAAGCGGCGGGGCTAAATGAAAAGGGGTATTCTATTCTGCGGGACGGCAAACGTCAACGGATGACATTATGCCGCACCGGACGTTACCAATTTCGTAACATTTGCTACATTTTCACGAGCAGGAAGCGGTGTTTCCCGTCTTAACCGGTTGATTTCCGAAAAAAACAGTGAATCAGTTGTTTTTCTCCGTAATTTTTTGTATCCTTGTCTTCTTCTCTTTCCTTTTTTCCTCTCCCCTGTTTTGTTTTTCCAGTATCCGGTTTGGCTTCTCCTGCTGATTCCGCTTGCGGTTTCACTATGGTTTTTCAAACGCGGGGGACAAGCCCCTCCGGCTGACAGCGGTCTGCGCATTGCCCTGCTCCTGCTTATCGTCTTGGCAATGACCGTACCGACATTCACGCTGCCGATACGCAGCGGTACCGTTATCGTTCTTGCCGACCGCTCCGCTTCAATGCCCGCCGATGCTGCCGCTCAACAAAAACAAGCCGTCGAATTAGTAGAGAGCGGAGAGGCAAGAGTGGAGAAGGAACATCGGCTTGAACTCGTTGAATTCGCAGAAAAACCGCATATCATTCAAGCGGGAAGCACCGTTTTCCGCTTGTTGGGTGAAAACGACGGTTCGGACCTAACGGCGGCAATCGAAACAGCACTGTCGCTCATTCCCGTCGGAGATAAAGGTCGCCTCCTGATTCTTTCCGACGGTCGCTGGACAGGTGAAAATCCGAATCGGACAGCAGCGCAACTCATTGCCCGCGGTATTGCCGTTGACTACCGCGTCATCGAACGTCCCGTCGTCGGCGATATTGCGGTGCAACATATTGAAGTCCCGGATAAAGTGCTGCCGGACGAGGTTTTCAAAGCCGCCGCTTGGGTAAGCGTTCCTGTTTCGCAGAACGTTGAGTATGAACTTTCGCAGAACGGCACAGTCGTCAAGAAGGGAACGCGGACATTGGCTTCCGGCAGCAACCGGCTGGAGTTTCTGTTGAAAGCCGGCAAACCGGGAGCGGAAACGATTGTGCTGCATTTAGCCCCGCCGCCCGCCGACGGGCTAAATACCGACCCCGTTCCCGAAAACAATACAGCGAAAAGCATTGTCGGCGTTGAAGGCGATAAACCGCTGCTGGTGATTACACAGAAAACGGGAAACACCGTCCGCCCGTTAAATAACGTTTTGAATAACGCCGGTATAAAAGCGGAAACAACAGATGGTACTGGTATCAAATGGTCGCTCGAATTTCTCAACCGGTATTGCGGTATCGTTCTCGAAAACGTTCCGTCATCGCAACTCGGCGTGCCGGCAATGGAGTTAATCGCCGAATGGGTAAAGGAAACCGGCACCGGCTTAATGTTCACCGGCGGAAAAAATTCTTACGCCCTCGGCGGATACTACCAATCACCGTTCGACAGTATAATGCCTGTGTCAATGGAGTTGCGTAAAGAACACCGCAAACTTGCTGTTGCCGTGGCTATCGTAATGGACCGCTCCGGTTCGATGGGAATGACGGTATCGGGCGGAAAAATCAAAATGGACTTGGCAAATCTCGGTGCCGCCGAAGTGTTAAAAATTTTAACACCGCTCGACGAGGTTTGTGTGATGACGTGCGATACCGGCGTGCAGACGGTTGTTCCGATGAAGCACAACACGACCCCGGATGCCGACCGGCAAAAGATTTTAACCGTCGGTCCCGGTGGCGGTGGTATCTTCGTTTATACGGCACTGTTAGCAGCAACAAAAACATTGTCGGCAGCAAAAGCGGGAACGAAACATATCATTCTTTTCACCGATGCCGATGACACCGAAGAGCCGAGGGACTATATTAAACTGCTGGAGAACGCCCGAAAAGCAGGAATGACGTGCAGCGTAATTGCGCTGGGAACAATGGCAGACAGTACCGCTGGGCTTTGTCAGGACATTGCCAAACGCGGCGGCGGCAACATCTATTTCACGGAACAGGCAAACGATTTGCCCCGGCTGTTCGCCCTGGATACGTTCACGATTTCCCGGCAAACGTTTCTTGAAGAGCAAACGCCGTTTCACTTCACCGGCGGCGTAATGACGCTCACCGGAACGATGTTTAACGCAGCGGAATCGGCACCGGCGTTGTCTGTCGGAGGATATAACTTGTCGTACATTAAGCCCGAAGCGATGCCGTCGGCAATCACTGATGACGAGTACAAAGCACCGCTTCTTGCATCGTGGCAGGCGGGTTTGGGACGCGTGCTGTGTTTCACAGGCGAAGTCAACGGAAAATTCACCGGACCGATTGCAAAGTGGGAACATTACAATTCGCTGCTGGCATCGCTGGGTAAATGGACTGCCGGACGGACGAACGAATTGCCGAATGGTATGATGTTGACACAGGAGTTAAAAAACGGAGTATGTCAGATTCGGCTAATGTTCGATGAGGAAAATAATCAAAGAGCCGCCGACTTTGCCGGCGGGCTGCGGATTCTTAAACAGAAGAGCGGTACTCTCGAAACGGAGACGCGGCAACTGCAATGGCTTGAACCGGACGTTCTCGGCGTGAACATTCCATTGACCGGAAGCGAGGTGATGTTGGCAACGTTAACACTTAACGAACGAAACTCTGCGAATCCTGCTTTTATCGGTTCCTTGCCCCCTGTTTGTCTTCCGTACTCGCCGGAATACCGACCGGTTAACGCACAGTACGGTGCTGAAACGCTGAAACAGTTGGCAGCGGCGACCGGCGGCAAAGAACGCGCCGAGTTAACCGGTATTTGGAAGGACATACCGCGGGTTCCCCGGTACTATGAATTGACGCAATGGCTGATTTATGCGGCGTTGGCTCTGCTCGTTGTTGAAATTTTTCAACGCCGCACGGGCTTGCTGCCGCGAAAATTATTCAGCCGAAAATCTGACAACACCGTTGCCGGCTCTCGCCATCGTAAAGAGCCGCCGGCTGTGTTGGCGGAAAAGTCCGTTTCACTGTTCCGGCATTTAGCGTTGAAAAAAGAACAGCGCAAGACATTGAAACAGACCGCCCCGCCGAAGGAATCGAAACAAACTGCCGACCGTTTAGCCGCCGATTCAGCGGCGAAGAAACCCGACAATACCGTTACCGGCTTGCAATCCGGCGTTTTTGACGCATTAAAAAGGGCGAAAGAATCATCGCAGAAAAAGATGTAGAACGTTATGGGCTATCGAACACTGCGGCACTGCATTACTGATTTACGCAAGACGGGACAACTGGGCGAATACAGCGAACCGGTTGACCCGTACTTGGAACTCGCTGCTGTTCAACGCCGATTATATGAAAACAAAGCACCGGCGGTACTTTTCACGAATGTCAGAAATTGTCAATTTCCGATGCTGGCGAACCTTTACGGAACGCAGCAGCGGATTGAGTATATTTTCCGCGACGGCATCGAACCTCTGCGGAAAGTAATGAAATATGCGGCGGATTTTCCCGCATCGGCAATATCTGCTGTTTCCAAACCAAGCGATTGGTTCGGTCTGTTGAAGTCCGTTTATTATTCCCGACCGAAACAGGTGTCGTCGCGGACGGCACCGGTTCTGCAATGCAAAACAACACTGGACAAACTGCCGCAACTCGTCAGTTGGCAGAACGACGGCGGCGCATACATCACACTGCCGCAAGTGTTGACGCAATTTCCCGACTGCAAACGGTTCGGGCTAACGAACTTGGGGATGTACCGGATACAAATATCCGGCAACGATTACATTCCGAATCAAGAGTGCGGCTTGCATTATCAGATTCAACGCGGTATCGCATTGCACCATATTGAAGCAACCAAACGGGGACAGCCGTTGAGAGTGAATATCTTTATCGGCGGCGCACCGTGTATGACGCTTGCCGCGATAATGCCGCTGCCGGAGAACGTCAGTGAACTGCTCTTTGCGGGAATCTTGGGACAGCACCGAATCCCGTTAGCCGTTCCGCCGCTTGCGGCGGGATATTGCTGCGCCGAAGCCGACTTCTGCATCACCGGCACGTTGGGAACAGAAATGAAAACCGAAGGAATGTTCGGCGACCATTTAGGATATTACTCATTGCAGCACGGGTTTCCCGTGATGAAAGTTGACGGCGTTTGGCACCGTAAAGACGCTGTCTATCCGTTCACCGTTGTCGGTCGTCCGCCGCAGGAAGATACGCAGTTCGGCAAGTTCATTCACGGCATCACCGGCGATTCGGTCGAGAAGAAAATCCCCGGCGTGAAGGCGGTCAATGCCGTGGACGAAGCCGGCGTTCATCCGCTGCTGCTGGCTGCCGGACGCGAAACGTATCCGAATGAATTGCATACATTAGCACATAGTATTTTGGGCTTCGGGCAGTTATCGTTGGCAAAGTATTTGTTCATTGCCGAAGACCGTTCAGCCGCCGCTTCAACGCCGCAACTAAACGTTCATAATGTTCCCGAATTTTTCCGGTATGTGCTGGAACGGGTCGATTGGCGCAAGGATGTTCATTTCATCACGGAAACGTCAATGGACACGCTGGACTACACCGGCGGGAAACTCAACAGCGGTTCAAAGGTTTTTATCGCCGCAAGCGGTTCCCCGATTCGGCAGTTGGCGGCGGAACTTGTTCCAACATTAAAAAAGAATCTCCGTGTTGCAATGCCGGGAGTTTTAGCAGCGGAGAATGAAGAATGGAAAATGGAGAATGATGTTTTGCAGGGCTTCCCGCTAATCGTTATGGTTGACAACGCAGATGAAGCAGTATCAAGTATCAGAAATTTTCTTTGGACAACATTCACGAAGAGCGACCCGGCAGCGGACATTCACGGCATCGGCGAATTCACGCAGAACAAACATTGGGGCTGCACCGGTCCGCTCATCATTGACGCACGCCGCAAACCGCATCACGCCCCGGAACTCGTTGAAGACCCGGACGTTGCGCGGCGGGCGGAACACATCGCCGAAAGAATTCTTACTCGTTCTTAACAGCGTAAAGCGTACCGAAGACCGGTACATACAGCGTCCCGTTCGCAGCGGTAATCGACGCATACACCGGACCGGGCAGCGGCACCTTGCCCAGCACTTCCAACATTTTCCCCTGTTTGAGACACCAGAACAAACGGCGACCGGTGCCGATATAAACTTTGCCGTCCGCCAAGAGCGGTGAACCCCAAACCTGATTGCCGCCCAAATTGTGAATCCAATACGGTTTGCCGGTGTCCGCATCAAGACAATGCAGCCGCCCTTTGTTGTCCGCAACATACACAAGACCGTCTTTCACGGCAACCGTCGAACCGCTGCTTGAAATGTCCGTGTAAGACCACAGCAAACCGCCGCCGCGGGTCGTGTCGCCGGTCTTCGCCGCATCTAAACAAACAAGCCAGCCGTTCGGAATGTTGTGATATAACTCCTGCGTAAAAATAACATAAAGCCGGTTATTCACAAATACCGGATTACCGACAACCTCGTAGGACTTCGTATCGTGAAAATGTTCCATCGGTACAACCTCCTGCGTTTGAGCAAGCGGATGTCCGTTAAACTTCCAAACGGTTTTCAATGCCAGCGGTTTTGTGTTTTCGCTGCGGTTCGTTCGGGCGGCTTCAACTTGCTGCGGCGTTAACGCTTCGACGGCGAACAGCCAGCCGGAACCGGTACCTTGAAAGACCAAACGTTTACCGTTGACAACGCCGAGTGACGGCGACGACCATTGTCCGTGCATAATGTCCGGTCCCATTCCGAACCGGTCAACAGCGAGTAAAGTACCGTTGTTTTTATCAACAGCAATGAGTGTCGGTGCTTCGGGGTTCATTACCCTGCTGTGCGTCCAATCCACACCGTTGCCGGTGCAGACATAAAGCACATCACCGTCCATTAACACGGAACAATTTGAGGCGTTGTGCGGCATCACGCCGATTGTATCAACCATACTGCAACGCCAAAGAATGTCCGCAAACTTTTGTTTGAAAACATCGTCAACTTTCAACGGCGGTTCGCCGGCGGGAACAGCATATTTATTTTCATCCTGAAACGTTCCTTGATTACCGTCCGCCAAGCCGTTGATGTCAAGACAAAGAATGTCGCCCCGGTTCGTAACCAGATATATTTTACCGTTTTCAATCACCGGTGTTGAACACATTCCAACGCGGTGCCAATCGGCATATTGGATTTCGACGAGTTTCGGCACTACGAGTTCCCAGCGGTGTTTTCCGGTCTTTTCATCAAGACAAGTGAACACGCCTTTGTCGCCTTGCAGTTGCGGGAACGGCAGCGTTGTTGTGTTGGAACCGGTAAAGACGCAGCCCTCGGCAGCGACCGGCGTACCGTAAATCACTTCGCCGACCGGTGCTGTCCAGCGGACGTTCTGCGTTGTTACCGGGTCAACCAGTTCCGTCTGCGAATGCCGTTTGCCCGGTTCAAACGAAACAGGCAGATTCGTTTCCGGCGAAACCGGATTGCGGGAGAATTTTTCACCCCACTGCGAACAATCCTCTGCCCGGACGAAAAGTCCCAAGAGGAAAAACACAAAGAACACGGCAAAATTAGTGTACGGCATAGCGGTATTGTACGGTGCGATACCGGAGAGTTCAAGATATTTGCCCTTTACCCCGTCAGGAAAAATTGTTAAAGTCCCGGCGATGTTGTCCGCATATTGCGCAGAAAATCCCGTCAAACGAAAATTGATAACACTTGTGTTTGCAAGTGTCTGCGCTCTTTTTTTAACCGGCTGCGGCTCAACGAAATGGAGCGACACATCCCGAACGGCAACAGAACAACTGCTCATTAGTAATGCGATAGATACGGCAGTAAGCAAAATCAATTTCCGCCCGATGGGCGATAAAAAGACCTTCATCGACACCACAGCGACCGAAGGTTCGGTTGATTACAAGTATCTTGCCAAAGCGATTCGGCAGCACTTGGCAGCGAACGGCGGAATTATTTGCGACGACAAGGAAGATGCAGATTACATTCTCGAAGTCCGCACCGGTGCTGTCGGCACCGACCGGAGTGATTTGCTGCTCGTCGGTGTTCCGCCGATGACGATACCGGCAATACCGGGTTCGCAATACACGGCAACGACGCTGCCGGAAATTCCGATTGTCAAGCGGACGAAGGAAGTCGGTGTGGCAAAGATAGCAGTATTTGCGTACAATCAGCACACGGGGCGACCGCTTTGGGCTTCCGGCAATACAGAGGAGAAGAGTACCGCGAATCAGTTGTGGATTGCCGGTGCCGGTCCGTTGCAGCGGGGAACAATTTACAAAGAAACGACATTTGCCGACCATTCGATGCCGTCTTTTATGACGAAGGACGAAGATAAGCAGAAGGTTTCGTTTGCGGACAGGGCTAATTATTTCAAAGAAATTGCCGGTGAACCGAAGTTGAAAGACAAGAATCCGGCACCGCCGGTACCGGTTTTGCCACCGGTGCAGCCCGCTCCTGTAGAACCGCAGGTTGCCGACCCGTGGCTGGCGTTGCCGCAATAAATCCGGTTAAACCGCACAATTTTGTGCAAAACAAACCGTATTCGGTTTGTGCTAAATGATGTTAGGTCGATTTCTCACTTCGCCGCGTGCATTTCTTTCCATTTCTTCATTGAGCGTTCGAGATGTTCTCTTGCGTCGCCTCTTATTCCGAAACATTGCAATCCAACGGGACCCGTATAATTGATTTTGTCCAGCACTTTCAGCACTTGCGAAACGTCATACGAACCGGAATCCAGCGGTTGAATCCAATTACCGTTTTTCGTTTGAATTTCTTCGGGTGTATCTGTACCGTTAATCGAAACGGCGGCGAGGTAAGGTAGTGTTGAACGAATCACGGCTTCCAGGTTTTCGCTCTTATCATACGCCGCCCAATGACAGAGATTGAACATCACACCGACTTCGTTATTCGGGAAACGTTTCGCGATACGAACGGAATCGTCAACTCTTTCCACCAGCGAATTTTTGTGCGGATAGATAATCACTTTAACGCCGAGCGGCTGCGTGATTTTCATTATGTCCTGAATCACCGACACGATTTTGTCGTCAAGCGAAACGTCCGACGGTTTACCGCCGTTGATATTCAACGCCAACATCGTGTCGCTGCCTTTCAAACACGCGAGCGACTCGGCAAGTTTCGCGTCAAACGGCGGGTTCGCGGAAACGTCTATCGTGAGATAAACCATAATGAGTTTCAGACCGTGTTTCTTCGACGACTCAACACGTTCCTGAAGTTTGCCGAGATTCAAATGTTTCATACCAACGAAACCGAGTTCTTTTAGCATCACGCTTTGTTCCTCAATGGAACGCTTTTTCGTGTCGTGGGTATCCATACAAATCGCAAAAAATGGCGATTCGGGCAACGCCGCGTTTTGAGCAAAAACTGGCGTACAAAACACGATGGCGAGTAGTAGCAATAAAAAGTTTTTCATAGTAAAAATTTGGTGTGAGTAGTGAATTTGTGCTAACAAGAAAACATAAAAACGTTCACTGATTTTTATCCAACGTTAATCCAAGAATCAATTTTCGCGAATGTCCATGGTTCCCGTTGTTCACGTTTGAACGAAGCGTGAGTGTTTGCTTCGTCGGCGTACTCGCCTTCAAATTTTTCCAGTTGCGGATTCCAATGTAACGTTATATCTTTGCCGTATTTTTGTTTCAACAGCATTGAAATGTTACCGATGTGCGCTATCGTATGCGTTCGGTGTCCGCTCTCTGTTGAGAAATAACATTCGCCGCGATCCTTAACCCGAAGCGAAAAATCAATGTGTTCGCCGCCCGCCCAACCTCGGTCTTGATACTTGACCGTGCTTTCAGGACGACCGTAATTTTTCAATTCCGGCGCGGAGTTATCAAACTTGATTTCGAGCAGTTTCTCGTCGCTTGCCCGCAACGGTTGTTCGCGCCAACCGCGTGAAAGAACCCAACCCTTCGTTCCTTCAACTTTGATACCGGCAACTTCTGTTGTGAGTTCTAACGTGATTCCGTTCGCCAGTTTGTACTTAACGTTGAATTCCTCAGCAGTGTTCCAAACGTCATCCGACTTCGGGAACACGCCGGTTCCAACAACCTCAACGGGACCGGAATTGTCCAAGTCCAACACCCATTGAGCGAGATTCAACATGTGCGGCGACCAATCGGTAATTACGCCGCCGCTGTACGCGAAATTCCAACGCCAGTTATAATGATGCCGCGCCGGAATGTACGGCAAGAGCGGAGCGGGACCAGTCCACATTTCGTAGTTGATGTGTTTCGGAATTTCTTGTTCTTGAAAATTTAATTTTCGCTTCAACG
>JAISJZ010000383.1 GCA_031261125.1 Planctomycetaceae bacterium
CCGGAGGAAACAGCGGCGTTTATGAAAGACCGTCCTGAACCGTGGATGGCGTTCAAGGTGTTGGCTGCCGGGGCGATAAAGCCGAAGGACGGTTTCCGTTATGCGTTTGAGAACGGGGCAGACTTGATTTGTGCCGGTATGTACGATTTTCAGATTGTTGATGATGTCAACGTTTGCAATTCAATTTTGGACAGCAAATTGAATAGGGAACGACCGTGGCGGTGTTAAACCGGTTTCAACATTTCCATAAACTCCATTTCGTTCACAACTTTTACACCGAGTTTCTGTGCTTTGTCAAACTTGCTGCCGGGGTCTTTGCCGACGAGAACAAACGAAGTTTTCGCCGAAACACTCGACGATGCTTTTCCGCCGTGCTGCGTAATGATGTCCTCAATTTCGTTCCGCTTGAAGTGTTCCAATGTACCGGTAACAACGATGGTTTGTCCCGCTAACGGCTGCGGTACTTCGCTTTGTACCGGCGGCTGTGCGGTAATCAAAGTTTGAAAGTTTTCCGCGATGTCATCAAGCAATTCTTTTTCATTCTGAAAAAATTCGATGATGCTCTTCGCAACGACTTCGCCGATGTTTTCGATTTGCAGCAACTCCGCTTCCGAGGCGTTGCGCAAACGGTTCAACGTCCCGAAATGTGCCGCCAAATCCCTTGCGGTGCTGCTGCCGACATTGCGGATACACAGCGCATTGACGAGAAACCGCAGTTCCCGCTGTTTACTCTTTTCGATTTGCACCAACAACTTATCAACGGCGACGGTATCTTTCTTTTTCTTTGCGTCCTTGTACAACCGTTTGACGAGTTCCTCTTTCCGGTCTTTTAACCGGTACAAATCGCCGAACGTTTTGACCAAACCGCTGTCAACTAACTGGTCGATGAGTTTATCGCCCAGCCCTTCGATGTCCATTGCGCTTCTGCCGGCGAAGTATTTTAACTTCTCCTTAAATTGGGCAGAACAAGACGAGTTATTGCACCGGATATACACGCCGTCGGTATCTTTCGATAACGGCGAACCGCAGACGGGACAATGGGTAGGAAATTCAAATTTGTTTCCCCGCTGTAAGCGGCTGGGGCTAACCATTCGTGTAATGTGCGGAATAATTTTGCCCGCCTTTTCAACGACAACCGTGTCGCCGATGCGGATGTCTTTACGTTCAATTTCCTCGGCATTGTGCAAACTTGCCCGCGACACGGTTGTACCGGCAATTTCCACCGGTTCAAGTTCCGCGACCGGCGTGATGGTACCTGCTTTGCCGATTTGAACACGGATGTCCTTCACCGTTGTTTCCGCTTCGTACTTTTCGACTTTGTACGCAATGACCCACCGCGGATGATGTCCCGTTGCGCCGAGAATTTCCTGCTGCTTAAAACCGTTGACTTTTAACACCAAGCCGTCTATTTCAAAGTCCAACTCGTTAAGAAAACTTTCATCGGTTTCGTACAGTGACTTGCAGTATGCCGCCGCTTTTTCAAACGAATCGAATTTTTCTGTATGGGGCGCAACCGGGATACCGAGTTGTTTGACGTGTTGCAAAAAATCGTAGTGGGTTGCCGGAACGGGTTCCGCCGCTAACATTCCGGTACTGTGAGCGAAAAAATGCAGTTTTCGGCGTTTGTGTTCGGCAAGAATTTCCTGCTTCTTCTTGGGGTTTGTTTCCTCTTTCGGGTCTTTGAGTGAAATGGTTCCCGTAGTGATGTTCCGAGCGTTTTTGTACTTTTTATCGGCGGGCTGCGATTCATTCAAAATGCCGAGGTCGCTGTTGAGCATATACACTTCGCCTCTTATTTCTAACGACGGAATGAGTTCCGCCGTTAACGTTTTCGGAATATCAACAATCATATCGAGATTGTGCGACACATCTTCGCCGATACTTCCGTTGCCGCGGGTGATGCCCCGCTTCAACTTACCGTTTTCGTAAATCAACGCCAAGGAAACACCGTCTATTTTCAGTTCGACAACCCATTGTGTATTTAGCCCGCTTGCTTGCGAAGCGGTTAATCGTTTTTCGGCTTTATTACCGAACTCCAATAATTCGCCGTCGGAATAGACGTTTTCAATCGACAGCATCGGAACGGTGTGTTTAACCTGTTTCGTTGAAGCAGGAAACGCCGTTTCCCGCTTGTTTAACAAGTTGCTGCCGATGGTTTGCGTCGGACTGTCTGCCGGCACCGGTCCGCCGCTCTCCGCTTCTATACGTTTCAACTCGTCGAATAGTTTATCGTACTGTGTATCGGAAAGTGCCGGTTTGCCCGCCCGGTAAAGTTTGTCGTACTCCCGAAGTTGTTCACGCAGTTCGTTAACAGACATAATGATTAACTAGGAATAACGTTTCATTAACAACAAATGTTGATTGTCCGCTGCCGGTTCAGCAATAATAAGACGACGGCAAAATACGGATTGAAATGGATAAGATGCGGAATTTTTATCACCGGCAAGAAACATCAGATTGGGTTACGGCGGGCTGGAAAAAGAACACAAAGTATGATGCCGCCATTATACCAAGCGAAAACCCCGCTGACAAGCAGCGGGGCAATGAATCGCTTTACAAGTAAAACCCCCAAACCCCTTTACCCCCAATTAAAATTGGGGGTTATTCACGGGATACCCCTATTGGGGTAAAATGGTCGGAATATCCCTGCCGGGGTAAAACTACGGCGCAAAAAACACGGGTTGACTTATGCCGTAGGCATATCCCGTGAATAACCCCCGGATTGCCAAGATGGTCTTTTGGGAGGACGAAATGAAAACACTGCGAATTCAATTAACTAATCCGAAAGCAAAAAAACTGTTGCGGGATATGGCTTCGCTCGACCTGATAACGATTCTGCCGAAACGGAAAACTGTTATTGCGGAGCCGAAAACGGAAAAAGGAAAAACGCCATACGAGGAGATATGTGAACTATTTGCCCGAATGGACGAACATCACCAGCAATATCCCGTCCCGGAGATGTCGATGGATGAGATTGTTGCCGACATCAAGGAATTCCGAAAAGAAAGGCAAGAACGTGGAATCACTTTGTACAATTATCAGTGATGTAAATGTTTGGATTAGTATGTTCCGAACACCGCATTTTCGTGAACGGTGTCTCTTGCTCTTTCAACCGCCGTGCAAATTGTTGTACAGTACTGCTTTGCTGGAAGAATTAGATAAGGTTGTGCATCGACCGAAACATTGGAAAGTGATTGACACAACGGATTATTTGCTCACAGGTGATGCCGATTTATTGGCACTCAAAGAATTCGGTAAAACAAAAATTATGCAGTTAACCGACTTTATCAAGTTGATGAAAAAGTGAGTCGCATCGGCGGCGGTCGCTGTCGGCAATGTACGCCGCCAAGATTTTTTCTAAATCAACTTTTGATTCGCTCATTAGACATAGAAACACAAAGTATTTAACGCAAATGATGCCGCCATTATACCAAGCGAAAAACCCGTTGACAACGGTCAACACAAAAAGCGGGATTCCCAGAATCCCGCTCGTCAAAACAACCATCACAAGGACAAACAACCATCACAAGGTTATTTCTTCATCCGCCGTCTGGCAGCCAAACCGGCTCCAACGATTCCGCAACCGAAAATCAGCATCGTCGCCGGTTCGGGAGTGGTGCCGCCACCGCCTTCGCCACCGGCACCGCCAGTCGAGAAAATCGCGACATCAAATGAAAAGTTAGGCGTATTAGTATAGTTAACGGCTAGCTGCAAATCAGAGATACTATCTCCTGTAACTGTCAAGAATGACGGATTGGCGGAGGAAATAGGGTTCCATACTTGGCTTTGTCCCCCGACGGAAAAAGAACCCATAAACGGGTCAACACTATTGGCACGGCTAAACTGAAGATAGTTGGTTGTGCCATCTAAATATGCGTCCCAACCGTCAACTTTAAATGTCGTCACGCCACTTACCAGGTTAACAGACCCGACTGTTAGGAAATTAGCGTCGTCAGCTTCCTCAGCACTGGTGGAATAAAAAAAACCATCATCAACAGTACCACTACGAGTAACAGTGATAGTAGCGACATTCTTCCAAGTCAAACCCTCAACGTCGGGAGCAGTAGTTGACCACGATACATCAGCGTTGGCGTTAGCCGCCAGACAGACAGACAGACAGACAGACAGACAGACAGACAGACAGACAGACAGACAGACAGACATCGCGCGTTTCATTGTTCTTCCCCTTATCAGGTAAGGCAGTTGGTTGCCTTTGTGCGGAAATAAAGCAGCCCGGCAACGTTGTTGTGTGCTGCAAACCGTTTGCAGCAC
>JAISJZ010000321.1 GCA_031261125.1 Planctomycetaceae bacterium
AATGCAGCATATAGATAATAAATTATGACATATTTTATATTTTCCTACGTGCTGTACTTTACCTAAACCGACAAGTTTAGAACACGGAGAGCAAAAACTATCTTTTAGTGAACACTCCCCGGTAGCAAGCAGTATGGTACAGTATCCGACAGCCCCCGGCAACACTTCCCCCGCATTTTACACAGAAAATGAAAAAAGTCAAGGGCGTTTGTAGAAAAATTTGTACGCAGCGGCGGGCGTTTTTTTTGTGTTAAACCGCTAATCCTGTACTCTCATTCGGACAACACTGCCGGTAATGTGCGGTGAACGTTCCAACTCGGCAATCGCTTCTAACAGACCGCCTTCACGGGCTTCGTGTGTTGTCAATATCAATACCGCAGGCAGATGCTCCGCCGCCCTTTGAGCCGGTGCGTGCTGAATCAGCGTTGCAATCGAAATGCCGTGCTTGCCGAAAATCCCGGAAATCTCGTGCAGCACCCCCGGCTGGTCTTCCGCGTGAAACCGTAAATAAGAACGTCCGAAAAATTCACTCTGTTTCTTCAACGGAACATCACGCCGATTTTCGCCCCATAAATTCAAGGCGTTAAACGTTATCGCCGTCCGACCGAGAACCGTATCAATCACATCGCCAACCACTGCCGAAGCCGTCGGCAGTGAACCGGCACCGAGTCCGTGAAAAAACACCGGACCGACCGCATCGCCGATAACCCGCACCGCATTGAACGCCCCGTTAACTGCCGCCAACAGATTGTCTGTCTTTACCAGCGTCGGCGAAACGTGAAGTTCCAAACCGTCATCGCTGCGTTCTGCGACCGCTAAAAGTTTAATACGGTACCCCAATTCGTTTGCGTAATGAAAATCCAGCGATTCGACCGCTTCGATACCGATGCGGGAAACATCCTGCCAATTCACCGCTGCACCGAAACCGAGTTGGGCGAGAATTGTCAACTTCTGCACCGCATCGGTTCCGTCAACGTCCATTGCCGGATTTGCTTCGGCATACCCCAATTTTTGGGCTTGTTTGACGGCATCCTGATACGACGTTCCGCCGCTTTCCATTTGCGAAAGAATGTAATTGCTTGTTCCGTTGACAATCGCATTGACAGATTGCAATGTGTTCGCCTGCAATGCGGTGGAAAGGGCGTTAAGAATCGGAATTCCGCCGCAGACCGCCGCTTCAAACGCAATCGTTTTGCCGTATTTCCGGGCAGTTTCAAACAGTTCGCGCCCGTGCTGGGCGAGCAATGCCTTATTTGCTGTGATAACGTTTTTTCCCTTTTCAAGCAAACGCAGCACAAGGTCTTTTGCAAATGTTGTTCCGCCGATTAACTCGATGCCGATTTGAATGTTAGGGTCGTTAATGACCGCGTCAATGCCGTCCGTTAATACGTCCGGCGGCAAGACAACGTCCCGCTTCACTGCTATATCTTTGTCGCAGATTTTGACGAGATTCACGCTTTGACCGGCGGCGTTGGCAACGCGGTCGGCATTATTCAAAAGGATTTTAGCAACGCCTGTTCCGATGGTTCCGAACCCGAACAGGGCGGCGTTTGTCATTTTCATATCTGTCAGGGAAATATCAAACCTATACCCGGCACCATTCTATACCGCCTTGCTGTTTATGGCAACTATTGCGGATGAAAAATAATTATGTTATGCTTAAGCGTTCTGTTTTGGAAACGGTTTAACCGGAAACGGTCATTCATAATGTTAGATTCTCTCCGCTGGAAAAAGATTCCCGTGTTGGACGATGGTTTCGTTTGTCTCGTCGATGTGATGGGCAGCGACCGTGCTATTGTTCAAGCCGCCCGCGTCAGTTACGGTGAAGGCACCAAGTCCGTTTCCGATGACCGAACACTGCTGCGGTATCTGATGCGGCATCAGCACACCACGCCGTTTGAAATGGCAGAAATCAAACTGCTCGTTCGGGTTCCGATGGACTGCTGGCGGCAATGGATTCGGCACCGTACCGCTTCGGTGAACGAGTACAGTACCCGGTACTCCATTGCGATTGATGCGGCATACAGTACTGAACCGGATGCTTGGCGCACGCAGTCGCAAACGAATCGGCAAGGCAGCGGTATTCTGCTGGGGACAGCCGCCGGTCAACAATTAACTAATGAAGAACAAGCGTTTCACAAACAAGCACGGGACTTGTACGAACACCGTATCGGGCTGGGCGTTGCACGCGAACAGGCACGCAAGGATTTACCGTTATCGACTTACACGGAAGCGTACTGGAAAATTGATTTGCATAACTTGTTCCGGTTTCTCGGCTTACGGATGGAAGCGTCCGCTCAATGGGAGATTCGGGAATACGCAACAGTCATCGGCGAACAGATTGTCAAGCCGCTGTTTCCACTGTCGTGGGAAGCGTTTGCCGATTACCTGTTGGAATCGGTGCGGTTGAGCAAGTTGGAACAAGAAGTGATTCAGCGGTTGGCTCTCCGGGGCAAAGTGCCGGCAACGCTCGACGATTTTTCGGCGGCGCAGGTTCCGGCGTGGCAAAACCTCGAACGGTGCCGGGAACGCGACGAATGTCTGGCAAAGTTGCAGTTTCTCGGCATCGTTAAAGAATAGTTAAAGAACAAAGGGAGTTTCTAAAAACTCTTCAAAAAAAATAGTTTTTAGAAACTCCCTAAAATTGCAAAATTA
>JAISJZ010000323.1 GCA_031261125.1 Planctomycetaceae bacterium
AAAAAATTGACAGAATCGGCAGTTCCATGAACCAGCAAAAACGGCGGATCGTCTTTTGTAACGTAGGTTGTTGCACTGGCACGCCGGGCTTCTTCAGCCGACTCCGGGATCGGTTTACCAATAAATTTTTCGATGAGGGGAATATGCGGAATCTTTTTGTAATCAGGGTTGTTAACGGTTAACATCAGATCACTCGAACCGCAAAAATCGCAGACGGCTTGAGGACGGCTCGATTGATCGGGATTTTCGCCGACATCAAATTGTTTGACATCGGCGGTCGTTCCGACCAATGCGGCAAGGTGTCCGCCGGCGGAACCGCCCCAAACGCCGATGTGCTGCGGATCAATATTGTACTCTTTGGCGTGAGCGCGGAGCCAGCGGATCGCCGACTTGCAATCTTCAAGTTGTATCGGAAACGAACCGGCATCGAGCAACCGGTAATTGATGGACACCAAAATATAATCGCCGTTTTTCAGAATCGCCTGAAAAACGCCGTCGAGCATATAATGCTCCTGATTTTTATCTCCCATCGCCCAAGCACCGCCGTGAATGATGACTATCAGCGGCAGCGGTTTCGCTGATTTTTCGTAACCGTCCGGCAAATAAAGATCAAGATGTTGACGTGTACCGCCGCCGGTTACGTAAGGAATATCCCTTTTTACCGTAACGTTCGGCGGAACCGGTACCGCAAAAAGATTTGAAACAAGGCATAAAAATAAAATCGGAATAATCGGTTTGCGGATGGTTTGAACAACACCCCACATCGTTTGTTGTTGACCATTCCTATTGAACAAAATCCTGCTGGATTGATACCGCTTGACCGGCATCAAGGGACAATGTCTTCGTGTCGGCAGTGATTTCAACTTCCAAAGGGGTTTTTGAAGCATCATTATACTCCGGTTTGACGCAAGACCATATCTTGACTTTTACCTTTTTTGCCGCCGAAGAATTGCCGGATTCCATTGCCGCCGCCATCGCCTTATTGTACTCTTCCATTCCTTCTTCGATTTCCTTGAAGAGAACAACTTTGAATTTACCGAGCGGCGCACCGGCATAACCGTTTGTAAATAGTTGGGCTATGCCATTGGCATCCGTTTGTCCGCCGATTGCCCAGTTTCCTGCTGCCGCATCGGGATACCGCAGCGAAACTGCTGCATCTGCCAGCGGCTTGCCTTCCTGCATAACTGTAACGGAAACGGGACGCAGTTTCGGCATCCCGTCCGGCATTTTTTGACCGCAACCGGTCGAAATAAGACACAACAAGAGAAAAATCAAACGTTTCATAAATTGAGCCGCTGCTTCAGCAGCGTTTGAATAGTAGTAAAAAACCGCCGCTGAAAGCGGCGGCTAAACTGGCAATGGTATTACAACGATTTGCTTTCGCCGCCCATCGGAGTTCCGATGGCACCCCAGATTCCATAACTGCTTTCACCGGACGCAACGGGCTGCGTACCGGTTCCCTCGTGAGTACCGCCCTGCGGTCCGTTCAAATTGCCGGTACTGATGGTTTCCGAAATCCAATGAACAGAACCGTCCATATACGCACCTTGTACACCGCCGGGATGATAACTCGTAGCCGAATAACAACCCCAGCCGTCTCCTCCTCCGCCGAGTGCATAACCGCAGGAAGGCGAATTCGGCGGCA
Organism: Planctomycetaceae bacterium; assembly: GCA_031261125.1. Lineage (GTDB taxonomy): Bacteria > Planctomycetota > Planctomycetia > Pirellulales > Thermoguttaceae > WRKP01. The sequence goes on from JAISJZ010000323.1 coordinate 1,646, forward strand.
AAACCGTATTGAAACCATCATTAGCCGGACGACCATCGCCGAAAATGTGTCCCCCCCAAGCCGGTCCCGGTTCTCTCAACCGGTTCCGGTCTCCTGCTTGCGGGGCATTGAGCAGACAATTTGCCGGTATAACATTTCCGCCGTTGTAAAGTGTAACGCCCGTGTTGGTATTGACCCCCGTCTTCGTTCCGGCATCATAATTTGTATCCAACGTTGTATTACCGTTGGATTTCGCCAGCGCAATACATTTTTCGCTGAATCCTATGGTGTTGCTCGTTCCGTCGGCAATGAACTGGAAACTTTTATTGTGCCGGGCTGTGAACATACCGCGGGTGTAAGTCCGCGGATTATTTACGGCGGCAGCATCCCAGTCCTCCCACTGGTTCCACATTCCGTCGCCCAAACTGTACCGGTAATTATTACGGGATGAACGGTATTGAACTCCATTAAACGTCGGGACATAGTTTGACGGTTTACCGGATTCACCATCAGACGGACAGCGGAACGTCGGAAATCCTGTCAAATACATTGTTGCTTCGCCCCACGCCGCGGAACTGGTACAATTTAAGTCCAATCCTTGAATACTGCTCCACGCTGCCTGTCCTTCACAGAAGGGCAACAGGATAACCCTCGGTGACCATTGATAGTGTAAACCGCCGCCGGTGGTGCGGATGCTTCCGGTTTGCCGTCCTGCCGGAAACGCACCATTAGTGTCGTGATAGTTGTGAAGTGCCAACCCGATTTGTTTAAGATGGTTCTGACACTGCATCCGTCTTGCCGCCTCGCGGGCGGCTTGCACAGCGGGCAAGAGCAAAGCGATGAGAACGCCGATGATGGCGATCACGACGAGAAGTTCGACGAGAGTGAAACCGCGTTTTTTGGGTTGACACCCGCGGCTATGACGTTCTACCCCCCCCCCGCAATTCCCGTACCAATCAAAATAGTTTTCCGACATTTTTGGTTTCCCTTTCTCCCATCGCAAGCGATTGGGCTAAAAATTCCGGCGATAAACCGCCCGGCTAAACAAAACAGGTAACAAACGCTACCAAAATGGTAACGCCCGGTAGCAAGCAGTGTGGTACAGTATCCGACAGCCCCCGGCAACATTTCCCCGTATTCTACGCAGAAAATGAAAAAAGTCAAGAGCGTTTGTAGAAAAATTTGTGGGAGTGTTCACTAAAAGATAGTTTTTGCTCTCCGTGTTCTAAACTTGTCGGTTTAGGTAAAGTACAGCACGTAGGAAAATATAAAATATGTCATAATTTATTATCTATATGCTGCATT
>JAISJZ010000410.1 GCA_031261125.1 Planctomycetaceae bacterium
CACCATCTTGCAAACCTTATAGGTACAAACCCGCGTTTCAGGAATCTGTTTGCAAACCTGATAAGTACAGGTCTTTACCCGCTGTTCCGGGATATACTTGCAAACGGTGTAATTGCACGACTTCTGAACCGGCACTGACTTACAAACCTGATATTGAACCGTCCGAACCCGCTGTTCGGGAACCATTTTACAAACCTTGTAATTGCAGACCCGCGTTTCGGGAATCTGTTTGCGGACCTGATAGGTGCAAGTCCGAACCCGCTGTTCCGGGACGTATTTGCAAACGGTGTAATTGCACGACTTCTGAACCGGCACCGATTTACAAACCTGATAACTACAAACCCGCGTCCGCTGTTCTGGCACCATTTTGCAAACCTTGTAATTGCAAACCCGTTGTTCAGGAACGCTCTTGCAAACGGTGTAATTAACGGTCTTGACCCGCTGTTCCGGGACATACCGGACGCAATTAACTTCCTTTTCGCAAACTTCAGGAACCCAAACCTTTTTATAGCAGGTAACCGGCGGGCATTGCACTTTCACCGGTTTGTATTTCAACGGGGCGCACGCCGCTGGTGTACACGCTTCGGTGCAGGCATTCGGGGCGCACGGTTCACAAACAGGTACCAATTTCGTTACAACAGGACCGGGAACCTGATATGCTTGCTTTTCCCAATGACCGGTGCGGTACTTGACTGTTTTCGTGTAACATTCCGGTACGCAAACGGTGTAAGGGACTTCTTTCTGCCGCTGTTCGGCAACTGGTCGATAGACGGTGTATTCCCGCTGCCGCTCTTCCCAAACGGGGCGGCAAACCGTGTAGGCGATTTCCTTTTGCCGGGTTTCATAAACCGGTTTGTACTCCGTCCACGTCCGCGTCTTCTGTTCGTAAGTCGGAACACAAACGGTGTAAGGAATTTCCTTTTGCCGGGTTTCATAAACTGGCTTATAAACAGTGTACTCCCGCTGCCGTTCTTCCCAAACGGGTCGGCAAACCGTGTAGGCGACTTCCTTTTGCCGGGTTTCATAAACCGGTTTATATTCCGTCCACGTCCGCGTCTTCTGTTCGTAAGCCGGAACACAAACGGTGTAAGGAATCTGTTTTTGCCGGGTTTCATAAACCGGCTTATAAACGGTATATTCTTTTTGCCGGGTTTCCCAAACAGGTCGGCAAACGGTAAAAGGAATTTCCTTCTGCCGGGTTTCGTATGTATTTTTGTATTCTACCCACGTCCGGGTTTTCTGTTCGTAAACCGGCACGCAAACGGTGAAAGGGATTTCCTTTTGCCGGGTCTCCCAGACAGGTTTGCAAACGGCGTAGTTAATCACCCTTTGCCGGGTTTCATAGACCGGTTTGCAAACGGTGTAAGGGACGTTCCGGGTGCGTATTTCCGGGACGTACTTCGTGAACTGGACTTGCCGGGCAACCGGTATTTTTTCATAGCACGTTTTATAACAGGTGATTTCCTGTTTTTCATAGACAACCCGTTTGCAGGTCTTCATTACGGTAACACAGTGGTCAACGTAATCGCAAGCCCGCGGCAAACAAGGATGACACGCTCCGGCTCCGCAGAACCCTGCTTCGACGGATTGGGCGGTCAATGCGGCACCAGCGACAAACGCCGCCGCAAACAACACCGTCAACATTTTGCGCTTCATAGTTAATTTCTCTCCTTCGGGGTAGGCGTACTATGGTAATAGTCCGCTTTTTCTGGTTATCGGCTTGTTGCATTCCGTCGCTTGACAAATTTCATCCGTTGTTCTGATTTACCAGAACGTCAAATTACAACTATTGTGCAGAATAAGCAAAATAAGTTGACTTTGACGAGAGGTGCGGGCAATTATATCACTTTACAATAGGTAATGTAAAGCACCTAAAAAAAATTCTTTTTCTTTTTTTCAAAAAAACACAATTTTTACCTTGACTTTTCATTGTGGGTCGGTATAATGGGGGCAGGCGCGAAGGAGTACAAACAAACCCTGAACGTTCAATGAAAGGAGAAATCCAATGTCGTTAAGTAATGAAAACCTTGACAATCCCGGTATTTTCGTCCGCATTTTTGATGAGGATGATTTCGAGGTCTTTTGGCTCGATGGTCACCGTGTCATCGAAATTACCGAAGGCGAACAGGAAGCCGGCGGCGAATCAATCACGGGGTACCTGCAACGGAATCAGGTTGAAAATTTCAGCAGGGAAATGTATTCACCGCTGGGAGAGTACGAAGGCGTTGCCGTTTTGCGGCAGTTGACGCTGTACGAAGCGGTGCATTATCTCGGACGCAGAGCCGACATCTGTGCATTTCTGCGACCGAAAGTGCAGGCGGAGCGGTTCATTCACGGTTTGGAGAAAAGCAAGAACCGAACGTACCGCGAAGCAGCGTTGGAAATCCGGCATTACTTGCACCGTTTCGATGAAGAATCGGAAGAGCAACTGACCCGTACCGGGTTGTTCAGGCAAATGGAAGAACAACTGATGAATATCTCGGTACAGTAAGCACCGCAACAAATAGTTAAGAGTGAATAGTGGATTTCGTTATTCACTCTTAACTATCGTTAACTTTCGACCGCCGCCGTCTGCCGGTACCAGATAGACACTGTACTTAATACAGATGTCCGCGTTATCCGCGGTTTTCTTGTGTGCTTCCGGTGCCTTCTCTAACTTATTTTCAAGTGCCTTACGGTTGTTTTCCAACTGTTTCACCTCGTTATCAAGTTGATTCCGTGTGTCCCGCAACTCCTTTATTGTGCTGTTGCCCATAAGTTCTTTCTTTACACCTTCAAGTTGCCGTTTCTTGTCTGTTAATTCGCCTTGGATTTTTTCCCGTTCTTCGCTCCACGTTTTTAATTGTTCCTCGTACCGGTCTTTCCAAACGATTTTGTCAAAACCAGCGGTGCCTTCGATTTCCAGCACAACCGGTTCGTAGGTATCGCTGCCGTCTTCTTTCGGCACGGCATAATCGACATTGGTTTCCAAACGGAACACGCAGCGGGACGGTTCTGTTGGTTCCGTTTCAATTTTTTTGATGCCGTCAAAAACGTCGGGAACAATTTTTCCTTCCAGTTGCAGCGAACACGACGCTCCCTTCTCCTTGAACACCGATACCCACGGTTCCTGCGCAAACGGCAATTCCAACGTCAATTCCTTTTCCCCGTCTAATTCTTTGAATAAAATTCCTTTTCCTTTGACCACCTCAAACAACGGAATCTCCAGTGCGGTTTCCGGTTTGTCTAACACCGCCAGTTGCAGAAAACCAAGCGATGAAAAAACCGTATCGTAAAGATACCTGTTTTCCAAGCCGTCTGATTCCCACTCAACGGCAAGTCCTTGTTCGGTTAGCGTGAACCGGAACATCGGCGTTTCCTGCGTACTCTCATCAACGGCGTAAGCAATCCACGAGCGGGAAACGGTGTTTCCGATTTCCGCATCGGGTTTCGTCATCACTTTTGACGGCAAAATGCTTATGAGCGGAATGAATTGCAAATCAAGAGCGGCGGCGTTGGCGTACAGTCCGGCAAGTTCTGCAAACACAACTTTCTCCGGCGGCAAAAGTTGTCCTTTATCATCGACGGACGGAATGGGCATAGCCAGTGAGACCGGCAAATTCTGCTGTAAGGATTTTAAGGATGCCGTCAGTTTTTCTTTGTCCTCTTCCGAAACGGTCGGCACCGCAACCTTTTCTAACGAGTCGGGAACGGTGTTTCCGGCTTCTTCGGTTGTCTGCTCATCGTTTTTTTCTTTGTTTTCTGTGTTTTTTTCCGACGGTTTCTTTTTCGGCGGACTGTACTTTTTAGCAACCTTGCCGCCGTTGAATATCTTTTGAGCAATACCGAAACTGCCCGCTTGGTCAACCACTAAAAATAACAGAAACAGCACAAGAAGCAGCGTAATACCGTAGAGCAGATAAAACTGCCCGCGCCCTTTCATATTAAGAACGCGGTGAAACAATCCGTTCTTTTTTGCAAATGAACGGGGTTGAATCGTGAATTTTTCCGACGGCAGAATTATCGGGAGCGGCGGCGGTACCGGTACCGCCGTCTTTTCGGCTCTTTCCTCTTGAAACACCGTTTCGGAATCTTGTATCATCTCGGTTTCCTCTTCCGCTTCAATCGGTTCCGTCCGGTCTTCATCGTCCGGCAAATCCCTGTCGGCACCGGAACGGGCAAATTTCACATACTGTCCGTAAGGCACTTCGCCGAGCGGACCGGTCAGGTCAATAACGAGCCGGTGCCGGTCGTGCCGCAGCCGGGCTGCCAACGGAGAATCCGCAAGTACGCCCAGCCATCGGCAGTCAATGTCCGGCGGAAACTCCGAGTTGGCGTAGGTGCAAAACGTTGCCGCCCACCGCAACTTCGGCGGCAGTAAAGCGATTGCTTCAACGAACAGCGATAGAAGATTTTGCCCCGGTCGAAACAAAACAACCGTCGATTGCCGACAGCGTATTGTGTCGGCAAGAATTCCGCCCCAGCCGGAATCGCCCGTTGCCGCCCTCCACGCCGGACACGGCGAAGTCGGCGGTTTCGACAGTGCTGCCTGTTCATCTGCCTCTTTTGAAACAGCGTTGATTTCGTCCCGTGTGAACGGAATATCAAAAAAATTCAACTTCTGCGGGTCAAGATACCGCCGCTGCCGGGCAATCCACTGCCGCCGTGTCAATGCCTGCGGCGACGTTAAACTCGGCAGGGAACGTCCGCGGGGAAAACGCACCGACGGCGTAAGCCACTCCGCAAAATGAAAATTCGGTAATGCACAAAGCCAAGCAGGACCTTCGGGAACCTGCTCGTCTTCGTTAAACAAAATATGATGCGTTAGATGATTCGGCAGATGCCGGTAGTCCGTTCCCGTTGGTGTGATGCGGGTCAAAACATACCAAATAGTGTCCCGCTCCGAAAACGTCCGGTACGCATACATCAGCGGAGAAGACAGCAAGGCAGTTTCGTCCGCCGCCTCATTCGGAAAATGATGATACGCGCTCAACGGTGTCAAGCGTTCACGGAGGGCGGACGGCAGTCTGGCATCTTCCGCCACGGCACAATAGCCGGCGGCTTTGTCAAGACCTTGCGAAACGGAAGTCAGTATGAGTTCGTGAGACATCACTCAAACGTTTCCAGCCATTGCTGATGAAACATCTTAAAGTTACGGGCGGATTGATTGTTAATGTACGATATACCGCTCAATTCGTGAAGGGCTTCCTCAATGCGGCTGAATACCGCATCCGGGTACGGTACCCCTTTTCGGTGAAAACGGAAATACATATTGAAAAATTGGTCGCCTTCCTTCCAGTCCGCGTCAGCAACGGACGGCAGCAGACCGGACAAAATGATAACCGTTTTTTCCAATACTTCTTTCTTATCGGTCTGCGGGTTAACATCAAAATCCGCTTCCGAGTGCGATTCGACAAGTGTTGCCAAAGAATCGTCAAATCCCCATTCTTGCAGCAGAACCGCACTGGCTTCGGCGTGAGTCCAGCCGAACGTTTCCATTTCGATTTTCGACAGCCGCCGACCGGTCTGTTCCCGCCGCTTCAATAGAAGTTCATATTTTCCCGGCATTGATTCGGCAAGAATCGGTAAAGCAACATCCTGAAATAACGCGGCAAGAAATAACGCTTCGGCATCGGTGCCGGAATAGTGCATTCCGATTTCTCTGGCAAACAGTCCGCGGCGGAGGGAATCCTGACTTAACGTGGTCAATTCAAACGGACCGCACTTCGGATTCGGGAGCAAAGCGAAGACCGCATTCCAAAGGATGAAATTCTTGATTGTCCGCCCGAAAACCAGCGACAGGGCTGCCCGAAGTGTTTTGATTTTTTGCCGGAAACCAAAGTAGGACGAATTAACAAAACGTAAAATTTGCGTCGTTAATCCGATGTCGGCAGCGATAACGGCGGAAAACTCCCGCGGTCCTGCTTCCGGGTCGCGGGACAAATCCAGAACTCTGGCGGCAATTTGCGGCAGTGCCAGCACATTCGTTCCTTTTGCCCGTTTGAGCATCTTAAGCATTTGCGAGTAAGAATCGTTGGTCATCTTTCATCCTTACTCCATTGATTCGATGTATTGTTTTTGGAAGTCAATCAGCGATAGGGACGGCGACGGCGTGTTCGTAACCAGCAGCATATCGGCATATTCCGTTTCGACTTCCTTAAATAGTGTATCGGCTTTCGGTGCGCCTTTACTGCCGGTAAAAACATCGGATGTCTTGAATTTTTGTAAAGCGGCAAAAAACGCATCGCCGTCTTCCCACCGAATATCGCCTGCCGACGGCAACAGAGCCGACAGAGCAACAACGGCATCGTTCAACTTGTCCGGCGCATTCAGCACGGAAAAATCGCGGCTGGCGTGAACAAGCACACTTTGGGCAAACTCATTGCCGATACCCCACGATTG